>NZUQ01000168.1 GCA_002697225.1 Candidatus Poribacteria bacterium | reverse complement strand
AAGGGACGTAGACTGACTGTTAACTCTCGGTCTCCGCTGTCTAGCTCCATCTCCATTCCGGCTGTCAGTACAGTTTCTATCTGGCCATCAGTGATGGCCAGCTCTTGACCTGCTGGTATCTGTCGGCTGTCCACTGTCACTGTTACTGGTTCCAAAGACGATAACTGTATTTTCTAGGGCATCCAAGCCTTTTTTTGCTTATTCAGTCACGGTTCAATCGCTTAGACGTGCGGTTTTTAGATCTCCCCACATCATCGTCATTTTTCGGCGGGGCGACACCGCAGAGGCCTTTTCGAGTCCATCACGCATAATATTATTAATATCGCCAGCCTTGAGCGGAGTGTTAAAAACACCAACATCGTCCAGTATACCTCTGAAGTCCCAATTGGGGGCCTTCCAGGTGGCCAACCAGATTGAGCCCTGATGTGCGGCTGGCGTCGCTGGATGTGGTTTGGCATCTGCCTTTCCTACTACTTTATCTCCGACCATTTCCCCATCAACATAGAGTTGCAGCTTGGCGCCGTCGTAAGTTGTGGCAACAAAGCTCCACTTACCTTGTTTCCATGTACCACCACGGATGTGGGTTGCCGCCTGGTCGGCATTGACCGCTATGCTGGCATAAAAATCGGTAGGCCCAATCTGGATAGTCGGATTATGCCAATCCCGCTCAATAACACGGGTATTAACGTTGGGTGGCGGTTCAGTCGGTTTAATCCAGAGAAGATATGTGAACCCATTTTGATAGTCATCTGTTGTCTTGCTGGCGGGAATTTCTACATGGCTTTTGCCGTCGAAGGACAACCCTTTACCAAGTTTTCCGTTCGTCCACTTCGTACCAACGATTTTCCCGTCATTCCCGTTTCCCGAACTGTCTTTGACACTCTTGCCCTGTCCTTCATCTAACAACCAAATCCCAACAATTGATTCGGGGTTAATTTCAGTATGACCTATGTTCAGTGTTGATAGCACAACAAGTGTTATCATAGTCCATCGTCTGCACATTTTCCTGTTCTCCTTGATTGCAATAAGTCTAACCGCGTTTCAGGTACCGTAAAATCACCGTAGCTAAGATATTTAATTCTTTCCCCAAATGGATGGCGACATCATTCGTTGAACTAACCTTATCGAAAACTTCAGCGTAACAACCAATAATCTGCGTACCGAAATTCGCGTCTTGGAAGTATAGATTACTTTGACCAGGCAAGTGGAAAACTTTTACCTTTTAGTTTTTCGTTATGGGCAACATTCTCAACAAACGGCTTCATTACATGATCACGAGTTTCGTCATAAACTGTTTCTTCCGTCATGTAATGAACGGCAATAGCACGACGTTTTTGAGTGCTACTATTAGCATGAGATCCATGCCACGTTAACGCATGATGATAATGTACATATCCTTTAGGAACGGCACACAACGAGATTTTGATGTTGTGTTCTTCAAACTTTTCCGGTGTGTTTTCAAAACTCCCAAAAGTATGAATGAAATCAATTTGATTTCCCCAAAGATGTGAGCCCTCAACCATACTCATACAACCGTTTTCTTCATTGGCATCATCTAGTGCAACCCAAGCTGACATCTGTGTTGTTTTAGGTGTTAGTATTGGCCAATACGGCGAATCCTGGTGCCACATGTTCACTCCACCTACTTCAGAAGGTTTGTATTGGATTTGATCATGCCATACCCGAAGTTCCTCTGCATCCATTAATTGGGCAACTTCCTCCACAATAATTTGATTTTTCGTTAGTTGGTGATACGCATGGCTAGCTTCCCAAATGTTGACTATTTGCCATACTGCTGCTTCTTGTTTCCCAGATAAGTTGACAATTCTCACAGGCTGTTGCTTCGATTCATCATTCTTGTCAGCTATCACACGATCAAGTTCTTCTCGCAGTTCATCAACTTCTTCATTAGTTAATATCTTTTTACCAAGCAAAAAACCTTTTGTCCGAAATTCTTGGATTTGATTGTTAGTTAACATCTGTATCTCCAACGAGAAAATAGTTTAATCTGCGGAAAGTATATGAAAAAAACTTTATCTTTGCAAGCCATTCCGATTCCTTGAAGGATTAACGAAAATGTGCAATAATGAGTTTAAATTTTCCGCTTTTTACACTGCACTCAGATAACAGGGTTTATGCAAAAACTACGTACGTTCGTTGAGGAAATTTTCGGTTGTGATTTGGCTGTTTCCATTGGTATCACTGACAAAATAGAAGCTAAAAGATGGATTGCAAAATTCCTTAATACACTCAAGGATTTACCAGCTACAGATTTATATCGCGTGATTGATCCGCAATGGGTAGTACTTGCGGCGGGAATAGGTACACGTATAGATCCTTCATCACGACTTAATAAGAACCTCGATATATGGATCGGAGCAGCAAATACTCTTCAAATGTCCCGCCGATACCTACCTGGGACACAACCACATATAGTGGTCATCAATCCACAAATGGTGGAGCGATTTAGCCAATTTGACCAGACAGAAATTGATCTGTTTCTAGGAACCAATGTAATCACCTGTGTCCAACCGGAACCCAATGGTACTGGAGGTGCGCTATATGCGGCGTTGACTGAAATTAAGAACTCTACATCTGAATTTGTCGGTGTCTCTTTCGGAGATGAACCATTTCTCAATCAAGCCATGTTCATGCAAACGCTCATATCACACTTTATCGCTCAGGCGGATATAACATTATGTGCAAAAGTACCAGAAACTGTAGTAGACAAAGGCGGACTTTTTTTTGATGCAGACGGAAGATTTTATGGTACTACCGAATGGTATGACATGACTCAAGCTGAACAATCTTACATGCGGGCGAGCTTGAAACGTGGGAAAGCTTATACGAACACCGGGATTACCTTAATTCGTCGTCAAGCCATGATTGAACGAATGGACAGGCTAAAACCACACAAAAGCGGCACTGAGCTTCATCATGTCGATCTTGTTCGTCTATTTTATGAAGATGGTTTATCTACAAACGCACATATCTACCGTGGTGAAGTTGTTTCGGGAGTGAATCGCTGGTCGAATGTACTAATTGGAGAAAATATGATCTACGAAACGAAACAGCAACAGTTAGCCCAACAGGGAGTCCGCGTAGATCCTTCAGCACAGATTACGTTGGAGAATGACGCGACCCAGATTGGTATTGGNTGCCATTTCCTTGGAAAAATACATCTAGGTCAAAATGNAGTTATTGGCGATTATTGTCGTTTGGAAAATGTTGTATTGACAGGGAATTGCATCGTTGGAGACTTAGTTGGATTGAAAAATGTNACGGCAAATGACACAANCTTTGAGGCTAATCCCNTGTGTTCNCCAATCACTGAGCCAATCCTCGGTCTGGCAGTTCAAAGCCAGATTGAGAACAGTAAGTTTAATTATGTTAAAGTTGGACATAAGGTCGATTTGNNCTCGNTTCAGGCATTTGGAACGGTTATCCCNCCACAAATTTCNCTTANGGAACGAGTGCTTGGNGTACCTNTTAAGCCTAAGAATTGGTGGTTTGANCTGTTAGTTGATTCCAATTATAAACCCGGTATTTTTGCTTTTGGTGAAAAGAAGCATCTGCCTGATTGGAAGAAACTACGTGATCATATCCGTTCACACTCNGAAAATGAGTTAATTGCTCGATCTATCCAAGATCTTGGTCTTCGTCAAATCGCTGTTCAAACGGTTGTAGATTTATTAAATCTAGAGCAATCTAATAGNANNTACATTACAGACCAGTTTACAGCAGAAGAANTCTGGGGAGCTATTTTTGAAATGGTCAAACTTAGCACTGGNAAACAAGATCCATATCGTAAAGAGAAACTAGCGGCTAGGCAGACAGCATATCNATTAATTCAGCAATTTCAAGATCAGGATTTGNNTTGGCTTAAAAAATTAAAATTGGTTATTGCTGGAAACNTAATTGACTATAGTAACACTAGAGTTGTTAATAACCTNNATCATAACCCTAACTATTTTGAAGAGTCTTTNCAGGTTGCATTATCATCTGAGCTTTCGATAAATTGCTTCAGNCAGTTTCAGGAATATGTAATTGATGCATCTCCCAAAAGATTGGTTTGGCTGATCGATAACGATGGTGAGTCTGTCTTTGATATGTGGTTCATTGAACAATTGGCGGAATTAGGACATCAAGTTGTTGTNGTGGGNAAAAAAGAGCCTGCTAGCAATGATACNACCTTGGCGGACCTTTATGAAATTGCAAGTTCCTCAGCATTNCAGAGACTACGTGACCAAATGCANCAATATGGGCATGTCACTTTTATNACTTCCGGATCTGCAACNATCGGCACAAATTTAAATCAGGCTACCCCAGAGTTTGCTAACGNNNTACTNGATGCAGATATCGTAATAGCTAAAGGACAAGGNAATTTCTTCACCACACAAGGACTGNAGAAAGATATTTTTTACTTGNTACTTTCAAAAGGAATCACTGCGGAAGAATCTACNGGTGTNATTGCTGATCGGAGTAAAGCTATCGACGGTTTAATTTTGGGNTATGTCCCNGCTAACGTCCGCTTGGAAGANACGCTNAAAGANTATTGCCAACAACAAAATTGAAANAGCTATCTGNNCAAAAGGATATCTATATGNGTTAGNNTTACATANNNCGGCATTNGNTCGAAATGGCAAAAGAATACTTCTTGCGACANACNATTCTAGAGTGCTATAATGANNNANTATTTAAGCTTAAAACCATTCANTTAANAACATTTAACANTAAGGGGACAATTATGCGATTAGCAATGTCTNTTTTAACAATTATTTGTTTTGTGTTTATTACNTCGACNATGTATGCTGCTGACAAATCATTAGTCCTTCACCTATCCTTTGATGAAGGATCGGGTGATACCGTCAAAGACCATTCATCATACGGAAATGATGCCAAGGTCAAAGGNGCANAATGGGGNGANGGNAAGTTCGGCGGCGGAATGNAATTCGGAGCCAAAGCTTTCTGTGAGATTGATGATAGTGATAGCCTTGACCTGACAACCGCCATNACAATCAGTATGTGGACAAAAGTATCCAAAGGTGGCGGCACACAGAGCGGTATTGAGAAACAGCCGGCTTGGCAACCTGGAGAATACAATTTGTGTCCTGANTANGGTGGAGGAGTTCTGTTNCAAGCTGCGGATTGGCCNGCAGCNTGTGCTGATACAGCGGTTACTCCAACCAACGTTCTAGACGAAAAATGGCACTCTATTGCAGGAACTTGGGACGGAAACGTTATCAAGGTCTATATCGATGGAGAAGTAAAGAAAGAGCTAGCCTGTGTCGGTAAATTAAAAGTTGGNAATGGNAAGGCTTACGTTGGTTCCAGNGGNGGAACAGCACGTTGGGTGTTGGGNTCTCTCGATGAAATTAAAGTTTATAATCGAGCCTTGTCAGCAGCAGAGATNAAAAAAGACATGGAAAATCCAACNGCTGTTTCACCAGCGGGAAAGTTAACGACCTCCTGGGCGGANGTTCGATCCAATCTGTAGTTTGCTTGNCTTGGTTCATGAGAGAGGCATATCACAATATGCCTCTCTTAATTATTAATGGAAAGGNAATGGTGNTGAAACCCAAACTTATTATTCTNGCTATCACTGCGTGCTTCTGCCTAANANCTGNGTTTCTTCANGCTGTCATTGACCCAACAATAGTTCTATACCTGCCATTTGACGAAGGAACAGGGAAGACAGCTAAAGATGTGTCAGATTTTGGTAATCATGCAACTTTTAAGGGANATGGAAAGGCTAAATGGACCGCTGAAGGAAAGGACAATAGCGCCATCGAGTTTACCTCGGGCGGTTATTTAGTTGTTAATGATGCTGANAGTCTNGATCTAACAACTGCTATGACCATCAGCATGTGGGCAAAATTGATGGTAAAAACCGGCGAATGTTGTCAAGGTGGTGTTGAAAAAGAACCCGCATGGCAAGCTGGCGAATACAATTTANTGGCCGAATATAATGGAAGTATTCTCCTNCAAATGATGGAATTGCCAGACGCCTGTAATGACGACCTATTAGGCCCAGGAATTATTGATAAAACATGGCATCATGTTGCGGGAACTTGGGATGGTAAGATGATACGGCTTTACCTTGACGGCGATGAAGTTGGTGAAATGCCTTGCAAAGGTAAATTAGCTAAAGGNAGNGGNGATCTCTTTATCGGTTGNAGAGGGGGAGTAGGTCGTTGGACTGAAGGATTTCTCGATGAAATTAAAATGTATAATCGCCCCTTAACCGAAGCAGAAATTGTGGAAGACATGAAAAACCCAAAACANAATCTCTCTGTTTCCCCTGCCGANAAAGTTGCTACTACTTGGGCCATNATNAAATCTAGCTTGTAATTCACCGAATTTGAGTTACAANGNAAATGAGGTAAAAAAACTTTCTTAATTAATGGAGGAGATGGTGAAATCNAACTTTCTTATTTNTNNTATNATTATGTGTTTTTGTTTAACCTCTGTGTTTCTTCAAGCNNGTNTTGATCCAANCATAGTTCTTTATCTCCCTTTTGAAGAACAATCGGGNAAAGTAGCTGAAGATCTGTCNCAATTTGGTCATAAAGCCGAATTTCGTAAAAAGACGGCTTGGTCTGCGGCTGGTAAACATGGTGGTTGTATTGAGCTGGGAATAGGTAACTGGTTAGAAGTCAAAGATCACGATAGTCTTGATCTGACCAACAAGATGACGATTATGTTCTGGTCAAAATTGATGACAGCTACTGGTGATGTGCAGAGCGGTGTTGAAAAAGAACCCGCTTGGCAGGTAGGAGAGTATAACCTATTGCCTGAGTATANCGGTGGAATCTTGTTGCAAGCTAACGATTTGCCTGAAGAATGTGACGATGANGCAATCGGAGGTCCNNTAACGATTGATAAAAAATGGCATCACTGCGNTGGTACGTTCGATGGGAAAGAGATTAAAATCTATGGTGACGGAAAGTTACGGAAAGAACTCCCCTGTAAAGGGGCCGTTGAAAAAGGAACAGGTAATCTGTATATCGGATGTCGTGGTGGAAGCGGTCGGTGGATTGATGGATTCCTAGACGAAATTAAGATGTATAATCGTGTCTTGACCGAAGAAGAGATTGTCGCGGATATGGAAGATCCAATGCATAATCTTTCTGTTTCCCCAATTGATAAAGTTGCTACTACCTGGGGACTATTGAAGAGGGCGAATTTTTAATAGAGTATTAGTCTCTATAAATACGAGGGACACGCTTACTGATCCCAGTTAGGATTTCGTAAGTGATTGTCCCTGTTTTTTTTGCTATTTGATCGGCATCGATATGATGATTTCCTTGCGAACCAATCAGGACAACCTCATCACCAATATTGACTGAGTTATCAACCTTAAAGACTGAAACATCCATGCACACCTGCCCGATTAGCTTGCGGGGTGTTCCACCAATCAATGCTATACCAGTGTTTGAAAGTAACCTCGAGTACCCGTCTGCATACCCTATTCTAGCCGTGGCAATGTGAATTGGCTTTTTGGCTTTATAAGTGAGACCATAACTGATTCCCTCACCAACTCCAATTTTTCCTGTCGATATAACCCGTGTTTTCCATGTTAGAGCAGACTGAAGTGGCAGAAAATCCTGAGTTCCTACCAGTGGATTAAGTCCAAATAGGGTTAAACCAATGCGTACAGCATCAGAATGTGTGTCCTTACGTTTTAGCATGGCAGAACTATTAGAGGTATGAACAACGGTTGGTAGAAGGTTAAGCCTATCCAGTTTGTCAATAATCAGATTGAATCGGTGAAGTTGTTGATCTAATTCAGTATTAGCTATCTTGTCTGCCGTTGCAAAATGAGTAAAAACCCCCTCAATCATAATACCTGGAAGTGTATTTAGCCATTGCAGAAAACCTACAGCTTGATTGCATTGGACTCCATCTCGGTTCATGCCAGTATTTATGTTAACATGAATTTTAATATCTCGATTTTCCTGCTGTGCGATTTTGGAAAGTGCTTTCGGGAGTTCAGTTTCTGATACCGTAAGCGTAATTTTTTGGATAACCGCCTTTTCAANCAANTGNGGAAGTACGTTGTAAAGGATGAGGATNGGATGGTGGATTCCTGCTTGACGAAGTTCNATAGCTTCANCAACCGTAGCCACNGCGAACATCATTACATCACCAGCTAGAANTCGGGAAACTGGNATAGCNCCATGNCCATAGGCATCAGCTTTGATAACAGCGATAATCTGGGCNGGATNGATGTAAGNTCTAATTGCTTTTACGTTGGCTCGAATCGCAGATAGGTNGACCTCCGCGAAAGTTTCCATTTCGCTAGTCGGCAGCATCCTCGGNAGGATGATCCATATCNGCATAAGCCTCATAATCGGGTAANAGTGACTCAATTACCGGATGTGGTTGTCCTATAAGCCAATCCTTGCTGCGATTGATCTTAAACTCTCGAAACCGCATGGCAAGCGAATCATAGACAAGCAGGCGNCCAATTAAGGGGGTACCAATATCCAACAGAATTTTAATTGCTTCTGTCGCCATCATAACNCCAATTACACCTGGGAGCACGCCCAGGACTCCAGCCTCGTTTCAGCTGGGTACCATACCAGGCGGTGGAGGTGTTGGAAACATACATCGATAGCAAGGACCTTGAGTAGGATCAAAAACTGTTAGCTGTCCCTCAAATTGGAAAATGCTACCGTGGACAACTGTTTTGTCAAGCAAAACAGCAGCATCGTTAATTAAGTAACGAGTAGCAAAATTATCTGTGCCGTCCAGGATGAGATCATATTGTTCAAAAATCTCTATCACGTTGCTTTCATCCAACCTCAGCAAGTGGGGAACAACATTGATATCTGGATTGATTGAGTTGATAGTCTCTACTGAAGATTGCACTTTGGGTTTGTCAAGATCGCCAGTATGGTGGAGTATCTGACGCTGGAGATTGCTCAGGTCAACAATGTCCGAGTCAACGATACCAATCGTTCCAACACCAGCAGCTGCCAGATATACTGCTGCGGGAGACCCAAGCCCCCCCGCTCCAGTCAAAAGAACCTTTGAGTTCAGTAACTTAGCCTGCCCTTCTTCACCAATTTCTTGCAACATAAAATGACGGCTGTACCGTTCAAGTTGGTCTGGTGTCATTGGCATCGGCTTGTCAACTTGATTGCCAGCATTCGACCATGCTCGAAAGCCACCTGCCATGGAGGTCGTATCGGTGTATCCCATCTGCTTTAGTACTTGGGCCGCCAGGAGTGATCGAAACCCTCCCGCACAGTAAACAACAATCGGTTTATCACGTTCAGCCACATAATCCTCTATCTCAAACTCGAGCATTCCACGACTGACGTAGGTCGCCGAGGGAATGTAACCTGCGCGATATTCATCGTTATCCCGTACGTCAAGCAGAATAAAATCTTGATCGGTGTCAAGCATCTGCTCTACGTCACTAACGGTTACCTCTGCTATCTCTTTTCGTGCCTCTTCAATGAATTCTTGTGACGACCTCATGATGTCCTACCTTAATAGGGTTTTCACATTCACTCTGACCCTGATCTGGATTATATCATAGCCCATATGTACTGTCAAAACCAATTTTTTTAATCGAATCTATTTAGAAAAACAGGTATCAATTACTATTCGACTTAAGCCATTCTTGGCATCGCTGAGCATGTTTACCTTTGTAAACTGGATAAGTATCTCCATCTGAAATGGAATTATAGGTTAAAAGCAAAGCACGACGTCCTTTTTTAGAAATATTGGGGTAAGAATGATGGGCTGTGTAACAGCTAAAAAACACCAAGCTGCCAGCTTTGCCGGGCGCATCGACTGCAATACTGGGATCTTCCATCTCGATAAAGTGTTCCGATCCACTTTGACGTTCCATCAGCTTGTGCTTATGACTACTGGGAATGAAACGCAGGCATCCATTTTCGACTGTAGCCTCATCGAGATACAGGACAACAGTAATTAGCTGATCTGTATACTTTTGCCAATAGGAATAATCCTGATGTAAAAGGTAAGCAGAACCAACATGTGGAGGTTTATAATTTAATTTGTCCTCAAACAGGATAGCGGGTTCCCCAAATATCTGAGAGGCAGGAGCCATTAGTCGGACATCATCAGCTAATGCCTTTAATACTGGAACAACATCTATGATAGGCTCGATCTTTCTGACTACCAATTTGCCATGATAAGTTTCAGGCTCAATTTCAAGACGCGGGTTGCCATTCACAATAGGACCGGATTTGACCAGTAATTCATCCGCTGCCAGCCGAAGTTCAATTAATTCTTTTTCATCAAAAACAGGGGCAATTACCAAAAACCCGTTTTCGTCATAATAGCCCAACTGTTCATCGGTCAATCTATATTCTCGAATTCCCATAGTTCACATCTGCAAGATTGCTATTTGTATTCTGTTGAGTGTAAACAAAATTCTGAATATTTGCAGTTTCAACGTCTATCAGTTAGAAATATTAATCCCAAATTGTGCTTCCAGAAGTCTGGGTATATTCATTGTAACTGTCTAAATAATCTTCCCTCAAAGGACTGAAAGCATCCAGTACTTTAGCTGGGCCTTCTAATACAGTTCCCGAATGTACCATGTTGGCTGGCACGATGAATGCATCTCCCGGCCCCATGATTTTTTCTTCTGTTCCGATTTTGAATTGCAGTTTCCCTTCTAGTACGAGCCCAGCTTGTTCATGCGGGTGACTATGTGCGGGTACTTGACTACCTTCTTCCATTTCCAAAAAAGAAAACATAATCTGTTCACCAGCAATGATACCACTCATAGCTCCGGGGAATAATTCAATTTTGGGCAGTTTAGTGCTTGATACAAATGGCAATTTAGCCTCCTTTTTAATTTATTCATGAGGATGTTATACTATTCCAAAATGATATTGGCGATCCTGATAAGAACCATCCATATGAAGAAAAGTGCGTTCAACAAAAGTCACTTCCTCGTTAGCATCAATCCGTATCACTGTTGAAGAACGAGTCCCATAATTATCAGACTTAATGAATATGGACGATAATAATTGCTCTAATTCCGGAGTTAAACCAGTATCCAGCAAATCATGATCGACATCAGCGGGTGTCTGGTCAGCCAAAATGGAGAGGAGTGCCGTAATCTTTATTGAGTTAGNTTTTAACACAGAATCAAGAGCNTGCTTNCCNCGAGTGACCTTGTGCCATGGAGTATCCAGCAANTGGTTACTTAGNCCATATAACCCNGGTGTTAAAACNTGATAACCTTCCACACAATTAGAGATGTANACCACTTGGGTNGCATCCCCAACTAGCAAATTGAATCCATTGAATTGATAAGCCTGCCGTTGCGCCATTTCTGCGTATCTTTCCGGTGATTCAGTCCCAATCAAGAAATTCCGGACTAAAGCACCGCGGGACATTGTCCCGGTTTGGGTCTCGCTTGATTCTCTATAGTTAGAGAGTGCCGCCCATCTTCCAGCCCTGGTAATTCCCAACCAAGTTCCACCATGAGTCAAATCTTTTCCAGCCAGTACGCCCGGATATTCTAACCAGAAACTCGCATTAGCCGTTGGTCGGTCATATAATTCATCCCTATTGGCACACAGTACAAGTGGATACTGAGGATCCTTCTGATAGGCTAGTAGGATAAGACACATACACGCCTTGAAAGAATGAATGTCTGGATATCGATGAGAATCCCTATAAATCTAAATGACATCAGCCACGTATACACAAATTCCCTCTTACTGTCACTATCCTAAAGGAACTTAATGGTGAGATCAAGATCTTTCTTTCTTTTTGACCGGATTGGTATTATAATGGCGAAGGTCTGTTGTATCAAGTAAACCGCACTGCAACAAAGTAACTGAGGAAATGTCGATGAAATTTTTAAAAGCTCTTGTAGTTGTTGTAGCATCAATGTCATTGTCTTCTTCCCTCGCTTTTGAAAATAAATTGGTTGGTTATTGGCCATTTGATGAAGGGAAAGGATCCCCAAAGGATACTTCAGGCAATAATAACCACGGTAAGATTGAAGGTGAACCTAATTGGGTAGATGGCAAATTTGGGAAAGCACTTGAATTCGATGGTAAAGATGATCATATTGTGGTGAAAGATCATCCCACCTTAGATTTCACTAAGAATTTGACAATTATGGCTTGGTTTATGCCAAAGGCGGTTATGACTAAACGCAGAATGATGTCAAAAAACGATTCGATTTTCGTGATGTTTGATTTTGGTGATCCGAATACGATCGATCTTTTGGTCAAACCCAATAATGATTTTGTCGAATCTAAAACTTCGGATTGGAAAACTGATCAATGGTATCATTTTGCAGGCACCTATGACGGGAAATCTCTTCGTATCTATGTTAACGGCAAACTGGAGGGCGAAAAGAAATATGGAGGAGGTATAGCCCCGTCGGATCTTGACCTATGGATTGGGGGTGACGATTATGGCAGACCAACCGATCACTTTCCAGGTATTATCGATGAAGTTCGAATTTACAAACATGCTTTAAACGAAAACCAAATTCAAAAGGTAAAAGAAGAACCTGCAATGCTCAAAGCAGATGGAAACTCTACCACAACTTGGGGAACAATTAAGTCACTTCAATAAAGACAAACATATTGCCTATGCTGGCTAAAGTAAATTAAAGCTATTTTAAGAACATTCAATCATTAATCAATGCTAGAAATTCAGGGTCTCATCTTACGCCAAACCAACCAAATATTAACCTCTGCAGCTGTACCATTGGGCTTATAACCTAGCTACAATCCTTAAGTTCTCAATTGCATGACTGACTAGGATCGAATCTCATATTTNAGGTAATGCTTTTCTAGTATAAACCATTTTNAATTCATCGTTATAAGGTTCCTAAAGTTTTTCTTTGATGTAGGTACTGGGCGGTGGNATTTGGGGAATCCAAGCCTTTCTGGTCAGTGGAGAAAACAATCATTAATCCAATGAGGAAATTAAAGGGAGGGACTCCACCTCNATTGAATGCGNAATCTAGCTGAATATCAATGTNGCATTCTNTTCAAGAAACAATTAAGAGCATACAACTTAATTAGGTAAAAGCCATGGAANCCCCTAAGCAAAACAATTATGTCATCATGACCACTGCCGAGCGGAACTTCTTTGAAAGCAACGGATATTTGGTTATCAAAGAAGCAATTCCTGCAGANACAGTGGCAGAATTAGATGCNGCGNTCAACGAAATTTACAAACGTGAAAAACAGGCTGGTCGTTTGGAAGACAACGGAAAACTGAACTTGCGGAATTGTNTAGTCCAGCACCAAGCGTTCTTGCCATTGCTTGATTGCCCTCGATCTGCGCCTTTTGCCTGGCAGATTCTCAACTGGAATGTGCAGATGATCACGTCCCATCTGATTGTCTTGCCTTCATTGGGAGAAAAACCACCAAATGAGGTGAAGAATAAAATCGGGATCCATCGTGATGGAGGAACATCAGCTCGTGAAATGCAAGAGCCACATCCCCGTATTATGCTCAAGATCGCCTATGCCATAAGTGATCAAACCGATGTTTCATCAGGTGCAACTGTTCTCGTACCAGGCAGCAACAGGATGAACGGTACTCCTCCAACCGACCCGGANACAGGNGGGCCAAGAGGGNTAATCTCCATGAATATCAAAGCTGGAGATGCCTTTATTTTTGAGCAACGAACTTGGCACGGTATCGGTCACAATTGGTCTGGAAAACCGAGAAAAACTATCTTNATTGGTTATGCTTATCGTTGGGTCAAACCGATGGACTATGTGACAATGCCAAAAGAGATCATCGATCAATGTAACCCGGTTCAGAAACAGTTACTAGGCGTTGTTGACAATGCATTGAGTTATTATCTTCCTCAAGATAAAGATGTCCCTTTAAAATCATTAGTTGCCTCCGATTCATAGAAGCGGAATTCTGCTCAAACTCAGAAGTTAGCAACTAGTAACATTAGCACTTTATGGATACTACCAATGAAACACCCGATATTCGTTCAGTCGAAGCGGATTTGATTGTTCCACCAATGATTTCTGGACAGCCTGAACGTGGGAAACGAGTGCGGCAAACCATTCCAGAATATCAGGAAACTCATGTGTATCACACACTTTATCTGCCTTCTAATTGGAGTTCTGACAGGCAATATCCACTCCTAGTTGAGTTCACTGGTAACGGGCCTTACCATGATAAGTATCATGATATCAGTAGTGGCCGTGTTGAAGATAGCAAACTTGGTTTTGGTATTTCTGCTGGGCATAATTTTATCTGGCTCTGTTTGCCCTATTTGAATAATCTCGGAACAGCTAATGTAACTCAATGGTGGGGGAACAAGCCCGATTACTATGTTGAACCAACCTTGGATTACTGTAAAAATGCAGTGCCATGGGTCTGCCAAAAGTATAACGGAAATCCTAATTCGGTTATTATCACTGGCTTTTCGCGTGGAGCTATTGCTTGCAATTATATAGGGCTGAACGATGATGAGATTTCTAAACTTTGGGCAGCTTTTATTCCATATAGTCATTATGATGGAGTGCTAGAAACATGGAGTTACTCCGCATGCGACCGAGCTTCAGCATTAACTCGTCTAAATAGATTAAAGAATCGACCTCAATTCATCTGTCATGAGGCAACAAATAATCAACAAATCGGCTTAAATGCTACCAAGTGCTATTTAGATTCTACAGGAATTCAAGCCCCTTTAACGTTCAGGGAAACCGGATTTCGTAATCACAACGATGCCTGGGTTCTACGTTCCTGCCCAACCAGAAAAGCACTGAGACATTGGTTAAAATCTATACTCACAACATCTTTGACAGAACTTCCTGGCTTCGAAAAGCACCAATGGGTCTAGGTCATTGATGGTAGTAATTAAGGTTCATCGGCCTTTTATCCTTTGTGTTAGGCTTCCTTCGCCTAGTTCTCCTCTTCAACTCTCAATAGTTAGCCAATCGTACTCTATGTATAATAACAAAACTGAGTCAAACTATGTGGGTTTCATTTCTCTATCACTTACTTTGTTCTGGTCAAAGACACCCAGAACTTATTACTTTCATNACCCGAATTAATTAGGATATCTCGAAGTGACCAAAACTATGAGAAACATCAATTACTGGTAAAGCCTAACTATAAACTGAATAAGGAGAAAATAAAAGTGATGAAATCAACCAGCCTGGCACTTGTAATATCTGTCTTTGTGGGGTTGCTCTGTTTTNNCTTGACGGTGTCTTTGTTGTGTGGCGCCAATCAGGCACAAAGCGATCTTACTGTTCGGCAGCGCGCACTCGAACAATTTGATGCCGACGGGGATGGCCGGCTCAACGCNGTCGAACGTGAAGCCATTCGAAAAGCTGGNAGCCCATTTGCAGTCAAGCGTCCAAGATACATCCGCGATCGCCGACGCCATGAGCAACGAATTAAGAAGTACGACAAAGATGGAGATGGTGAGTTGAGTGAGGAAGAAGAGGAGATAGCTCACCAAGCGTTGTTGAAAGTGTGGGGTAGGCTAGTTGGCAAATACAAGGCTTTTGTTGACGATCGGCCAATCGTGGAAAATCTCCAGAAGATGATGCAGGATGCCGAGCAGGGAAAAATCAAAGATTTCCCTGAAGAGCTTTATGACTGGATTAGGGGTAGTATCAACCGGGCAGGTGGCAAAAAAAGAACTAGACGTTTACAACAAGACAAAACCCCACTAAGTAATCATCTACTGGCACAATTTGATACCAACAGAAACGGCCACCTTGAGTCAAAAGAATTAGAGGAAGCCCGCGCAACGATGGCTGATCGATCAAAGCATTCCCCCAGCGAAATTCACAAACCTGGAAGTCAATCAGCAAGCACACCCGTGGACCCACTCCGATCGAAGGCCGCACCTCAACTGCGCATTACCGAATTCATGGTAGACAATGAAAAAGGGTTAGTTGATGAGGAAGGTAATTTAGCCGACTGGATCGAAATTCACAATCACTCAGACGAGGAGCAAAGTTTAGAAAATTGGTCGTTAACGGACTCGAAAAAAGACTTGCGCCAATGGATATTTCCTGATGTCCGTTTAGGAACAGGTGAATATCTGATCGTATTTGCATCCGGAAAAGATCGAAGACGTACCGATCGGCCGCTGCACACAAACTTTCAATTAAAAAAGGGTGGCGAACGCTTAATCCTGACCAATCCCAACGGTGAGAGGTTCGAGTTCGCCGAGAAAAAATACCCTAAACAAAAGGCCAATATCTCGTTCGGTTTTCCTGTAGCTGCTGACGGCACCGAAGAGAAGTTGCCTGATTTTCTAGCCTTCCCTACTCCTGGAAGGAGAAATACCGCAACCCGTCTTGGCGCGCTTTCAACCATAAAACTATCCCAACCGCATGGACTGTTCAAAACACCATTTACGCTACAGGTAAGTGTCTCAGATAGCAATGTCACGATCCGTCACACAATTGATGGAAGCAAACCTAACGAATCGAGCCCTGTTCTTGATCAACCATTTAACATCGAACACACTACCATTATTCGTGTCCAAGGATACAAATCTGGCTATTCACCCACAAAAATTGTCACACGCAGTTACATTTTCCCAGACGACCGGATTGATGATTCCGCGGATGGATTACCGCCCGAAAATTATCCATACGAATGGGGGGCGGGAAGGTCAAACTACGGGATGGATGCTGACATTACGGACAATCCCAAACATCGAAAAAAACTCTTGGAAGCACTATGGTCTATTCCATCTTACTCAATTGTGATCGAATCCGAGAGTCTGTTCAGCGATGAAACCGGAATCTATGCCAACGCGGGTTGGCACGGTCGCAAAGCCGAACGGGCTTGCTCTCTTGAACTTTTGCCAACTGCCGATGGGCAGGAACATGGCTTCCAAATAAACGCCGGTATCCGCATGCGAGGAGGTTTCAGCCGACAGCCGAAGATACTCAAGCACGGTTTTCGTTTTTTCTTTCGTAGACCCTATGGAACCAAGCGACTCAAATACAACCTGTTTGGAG
>NZUQ01000167.1 GCA_002697225.1 Candidatus Poribacteria bacterium | reverse complement strand
CCTGAATCTTTCTGTATTTAAGCGATACTTCTTTGAACTCTCTCGTTTTCTTAGATAAATCCGATTTGCCAGCAGAAGGACAAAGCTGCATCAACATGTTGTCGTATCGAATTTGGCCAAGCATAATGTTATCAATTCGTTGGCAAAGTGCCTCGATCTCTTGCTGAGAAGCGACCTTGCCCAGTCGAACATATCCTTGCTGATGATATGTTTCCAATTCTTGACTGCTTAGTGTTAGTTGATGTAATTTATCCATCTGTTTGTTCCTTTATCGAAATCAGCAGAAAATGGCGAAAGAAAGATTGTATCGTCAAAAAATGAATGTTAGTTAAACCAAAAGCTATTGTTTATCCCTACGATGAAGAATTTGGGTTAGTCGATCAAGATGAGATTGATTTTGAGGCTCCAGGTCAATGGCCTTTCTGATAGTTTCCTCTGCTTCCGAATACATCTGGACTTTGTAATATGCTAGAGCTAATGTATCGTAATAGTTCGCTTCTTCAGGAGCCAATTTGACAGCTATTTTAGCATGTTTTAGAGCAGAAGCAAACGTTGCTTCCTGTTTGCCATAAGACACAGCTAAATTATTATGAGCAATTGCTAGATGAGGTTGGTGTGTTATGGCTTGTTTGTAGGACTCAATGGCTAACTGCTGTTGATCAATTTTCCCATAAATGAGTCCAAGATTGTAGTGAGCAGTTGCCAATGACGGTGACAGTTTTGTCGCTTGTTTATAGTTCTGGATTGCTAAATCATATCGTTGTCGCGTTGCGTAAACAATTCCCAAGTTGTTGTATCCTTCAGGAGCTTCAGGATTGGCCATTACCCATGTCTGTGCTTTAGCTAGTAAAGGGTCAGTTTGTCGCAATGTTTGGAAAAACGCCATTTCTATTTTGGCTTTTTCTGTTTCTCCGGTTTTTATGTAAAGTTGGGCAAGTTTATAGCGGGTATCCGAATGATCGGCTTGAATTCTGACAGCTTTTTGATACTCTGAGATGGCGGAAGAAAAATCCTCCTTTTTAGCATAGATTTGGCCCAGACCATAGTGAGCCGCTAATGAATTTGGGTTTAGCTGATTAGCTGTTTGATAGGTTTCCATGGCTTGGTCAAGCTGACCTAATTTGAGCTGGATTTCACCCAGTCCATTGTAGGCATCAACAAACTTTGGATTTTTGGCAATTGCTTGCTGAAAGGTGGTGACTGCCTGATCAAAATCTCCAAGCTTCAAATAAATGAGCCCCAGATTGTAATGCGGCATGGCACTTGTTGGTAAGACAGCAATTGCTTGCTGAAAAGTCTTTACAGCCAGTTTATATTGTTTTTGTTGAGAATAGGTTACGCCCAAATCCTGATATGCCGCGGAATGATGCGAGTTTAGATCTATCGCATTTTGATACTGATCAATTGCTTCATCATATTGTTCAAGTAATCGGTACGCAGAAGCTAATTGGTAGTGTATTTCTGATCGTTCAGTTAAAGTTCCAAAAGCAGTTGGGGATTCAATTACTTTTTGATAGTAAGGAATGGCTTTGGCTGGTAGCCCTTGGGCTTGATAAATCTCTGCCAGATAATAGCTAGCCGGAAAAAAATGAGGGTGTTGATTCAGGACAGCTTGGAATTTCTGAATCGCTTGCGGATATTGATCTTTCTTGAAATATTGTAAACCATGCCTGTAATGTTCTCCAATAATCTCAGGCAATTCTTCTTCTGCCTGAATTTGTAAATTCAGCGATAAGAGAAGAACAATTATTATCAGGATCAATTTTATACGCATATTAATCGGATCCGTTTCCATTCAAACAAAATTCATGGTAACGAGTTCAGCGAAATCTCAAATAATGATCGCCGATAAGAAAATGCGGAAGATAGTAGGTGGGAAGGATATTGATGGTTCGTGTTCTATGAAAAACGAATCAAGGAACAGCCAAATTAAATCATGCTGTTCCTTGATTCGTCTGCAGAGTAGAACGAATTAGTTACTAGTGAGGTACTAATCTCGTTTAGCCTTAATATGCGCCCAAGAGGTTGTAACCTTATCAGCTGGTTGGACAGGCAGAAAACTTCCATCCATAATTTCCGCTATTTCATTTTTGTCAATAACGCGATTGAACAAGTAGACCTCGTCGATAATACCAGTGAAAAATTCCTCGCCAGGATGCCTAGCACCAACCATAAATGAACCGTCAATTTCATCTATCTCTGGTGGTTTTCCACCACCGCCAGCTTTTTTGCCATCAAAATAGATGGTGACGTTTGACTTGGTGTCATGTGTCGCAGTGATATGCACCCAATCTTCCGGTTGAATATCATCTGAGATACCTTTTTGCCCCCAGGTGCCACCCGATTTGGTCCAAAAATAAGTTTTTTCGCCACCTTTCTTGAAAATAACATGCCATTTCAGACTGCCGGCACCAATCATATAATTCCAGTCTCTGATCTGGTCTTTGGTTTCACCTCGTTTGACCCAAAACGCTATTGATAAAGTCTTAAGGGTTTGTAAAGCGTCCTCAATTGGCACCATGACATGACTTCCATCAGTTCCAGTGAACTGTAGTGCTTTTTCGAATTTACCATCAACCCACTTTGGCCCCGCGATTAATTCTCCGTCATGACCATGTTGAGAACCATCCTTAGCTGTCTTCCCCTTACCTTCATCAAATGAAAGATACAGCACCAGAGATTTATCGTCTAAACCCGCATGGGATAAATTCACTATGGTTAAGCTGAACACTAGAAAACAACTCAAAATAGAAAAGCTGCATGTTTTTAACATTAGACTCGCTCCTTTTTGGAATTATTCTTACATCCTTTAAACACATGTAAACACTAAATTGAGTTTTTCTACTCCTCTTTAGCTTTAATATTGCTCCAAGTTGTAGTAAGTTTTCCCGTTGGCCGAACGGCTGTCGGACCTGCTATTATTTTAGTGATGTCATCTGTTGAAATAACCCTGTTAAACAAGTGAACTTCATCAATAACGCCAGTGAAGAATTCCTCGCCAGGATGCCTGGCGCCAACCATAAATGAACCATCGATTTCATCTACTTTTGGTGGTTTGGGACCTTCACCAGATTTTTTGCCGTTATAATACATCATAATCTTTGATCCCGTATCATGAGTAACGGTTATATGCACCCAATCTTCCGGTTGAATATCATCCGAAATGGCTTTTTGCGCCCAGGCGCCACCCGATCGGGTCCAAAGATAAGTTTTTTTGGTAGCGTTCTGGAAAATAACATGCCACTTCAAGCTGCCGCCGCCAATCATATAGTTCCAGTCTCGTATTTGTTTTCCCCGCTTGACCCAAAACGCAGCTGAGAATTTCTCTCTTAGCTGCAGGGCATCTGTGATTGGAACTTTGACGTGAGTCTCCTTGTTTCCATCAAACTCCAGTGCTTTACCAAACTTTCCACCAACCCATTTCGGATTATTGATAAGCGTACCATCATGACCATGTTTAGAACTATCTTTAGCTATGTCTCCTTTACCTTCATCAAATGAAAGATACAGCACCAGAGATTTATCGTCCAAACTTGCTTGTG
Organism: Candidatus Poribacteria bacterium; assembly: GCA_002697225.1. The sequence continues at coordinate 7,818 of NZUQ01000167.1, read as the reverse complement.
CTACAAGACAAAACATCAACGTGCTAAAAAGAAATAATAAAACAAGAACAATCTGCACCTGTTTCCACATGATTTTGCTCCAGATAGAATATTGTGCGACTATACACTTCCAAGCCAACATGTAAAATATACTTTAACGTGCTATTGTAATGCCCCCAAACAAAATGTCAACAGAAAACTGGGAAAAATCACCATCCCTTCCAGCTCCCGTCCAAGTGGCGATATTGACGATAGGGTAAAGGTTCGTAGTTAAACTGGCTAATATCCTCTTCCTTGACTGTGATTCCTAAACCGGGATCTTGGGATATGTTGATATACCCGTCTTTGATTATCCAGTTATGTTCAATGCAACGGTTAAACTCTGTAAAACCATGCGTTTCCTGTATCAAGAAATTGTTCATTACAGCATCAGCCTGTAAGGTTGCTGCGTACAAGACTGGCCCTGCAGCCATATGCGGTGCCATCAGCATCTGTGCCTGTTCTGCGTTTCTGGCAATCTCGACCATGGTGGTAATACCAAANCAGTGACCAGTGTCCGGTTGCAGAAAAGCNCAGGCNCNTTGGTTTATTAAGGGTAAAAAGTCTNTGACAGTAAAGAGTTTCTCNCCAGTAGCGATTGGCACCGGACTTTTTTGCTTTACNTCNATCAAGGCNTCCAANGAACCGACCTTGACCGGCTCTTCTAGAAATAACGGTTGATAAGCTGATACTCTGNGGGCGAACTCAACGCTCAATTCCGGNGTGGGGCTTCCATGAGCGTCTAGCAAAATGTCAAATTCNGAACCAACCGCCTCTCGAATNGCAGCNACACAANGTGTACAGTTTTCAACTANAGATATATCCATCGGCCAAGTGCGATCTTCTAACGGATTNCCTTTNATACCAGCATATCCTTGATCAATNGCTCGATGTNCTTCNGAAACTGCTTCTTCCGGAGAACGAAAAATGGTACCGCCACAGTATACTCTAAGNCGCTCTCGCTTCTGNCCACCAAGAATCGTATGTACAGGNACTCCCCANGNCTTGCCAGCAATATCATACAGTGCCATATTGATNGCGGCAANAGCTGTNCCAAANACAGGCCCNCCTTTCCAAGGAATACGATTGGTAATGTCTTCTGTTAAAGCAANNACTTTGAGNGGATCTTGATCAACNAACAANCANGACCATTCATGCAACGTNGCTTCNANAGACGGAACCAACCANTCTCCTGANCCTTCTCCCCAACCNGTGATCCCTTCNTTGGTTTCAATCTTCANNAANAACCAAGGTTTGGNAGTNCTGCTGAGTAATTGNCCNGTATGAGGGTCGAGGACGTTTTGTCCCGTNGGAACAGANAATTTGTAGGTNTTGATACCAGTTATCTTCATTNGCGCNNCNANNCNCAAACCANCNNATTNTGNTGTACNNNNTGNGAGATTTTACTCAGGNANCATTTCNCCCAANGAAGTTTGACCAGGCTGNATAAAATCNGCCAATGGNCTTTCGATACGACCNTAGGCATTCCATATCTTAAACCCNAGNAGAGCNAATAAATCNGGTGANGCNTCTTCCAATACNTCTAGTGATGTGCCGACNGNAAAGTTCTCTTGAGGNCGAAACTGAGGCCCNCAAAANGTAGTNATCACNGCAAANCGNGAGTTCTCACTGACATTTGCNCCTGTCCCATGCCATATCCGGCCNTCTATCACTAANGCTGTNCCTGCAGGNCCNTCAGCCACAACTGTCTCTACATCTCGATCNAATTCTTTATCTGGCTGTCGTCCNATCAGATGACTGCCNGGTACCANANGTGTACCGCCATTNTTCGCGCTAAAATCATCCAGCATCCAGAGNACATTCACCACNACAGCNGGTGACACCATGTTAGACANACCATTCTCGTCTTGATCGAATCGGGTTCGGGTGATNGAACCAATTGGTAACGGAGNCCTATCCCGCCGAGTTGGNGTAGGCATCCACCATTGATCAGTGTGCAAATCCATGGAAACGCCACCCGGTTTGGCAATATTAGCAGTGTGACTTGANAACAGGTAATGTTCGCCCAAAACATNTTCCACAAGTTGACGCACTNTTGGTTTAAATAACACCNTTTGGAAAATCTCTCCCTTGTTAATCANCATCCAAACNCGCTGGTTACNNCCTCCACCGTCTTCAGTGAAACTTTGAGNNCTTAGCTGNCCTTCAGNATCACGAAAATCACCCCAGTTTTGCTGTGNCCCACCATCTTCAAAAGCCAGTCCTTTCTGCTTTTCAGCAACAGCTTGTTCTATCAGTCGTGTTCGTAGGGTGTCTGTTTCTATCGAACTGAGTGCGTCAGTCACCAAACAATAACCAAATTCGTTCAAGTTTGCNGTAGCCGTATTTAAGTCTCTGGTTGGTTGCGGTAANNCGGTTGATCTGTNATTTGCCATCTGCTCACCATTTCAAAGATACATTCATTCTTTAACTACTTGAAACTACCACATAAAACGGAATCTGTAAAGATTCCACTCTCCTAGCATAAACAGACAATATAATCCATANCCCATTTTTCTTGTTGTCNTGATTATTTTCTGATAANATTGCTTTCCAATCGGATTCCGCTAGAAGGGAAGATATCCGTTAGNTTGCCAGAAAAGAGTTTCTTATCAGAGAATTATNACCATGATTGTTAATATACACAGAATATTAAGGGAGGTATCTTAAACAATGTTAAATCAAGAACAGTCTGAGTTCTTTTGGGAACATGGCTACCTNCATATCCCTGAAGTTTTTACGGTAGAAGAAACAAATAAATTGTCGAGCGAATTGGATTGGTTAATCGAAGAGTGGGCTAACGAAACTCTAGGCTGGTCAGGGCCGTGGAGGAAAGAATACATGGACGAAGAAACGGAGAAAAAATCCAAGTTGATTGCTATGCATGATTTGTATTTCTATTCGGAAGCTTGGATGAAAGCTGTCACTAATCCTAGGCTTTGTAGTGCAATGGCCAGTTTACTAGGCCACAATGTTGAATTACACCACAGTACAATGCATGTTAAACCCACCCAAACAGGTCAACCCTTTCCAATGCATCAGGATTGGCCATTTTACAAACACAGGGATGGTCGTTATATAGACGTGTTGGTGCACCTCGACGATACCTGTCATGAAAACGGAGAAATCCGATTTTTGGATGGTTCACACAAAGTCGGAGCACTAGAACATATTACCCAAAATCCGGATGGCACCGGATGCACACCACATTTACCCACCGATCAGTATAAATTGGTAGATTCTGTACCTGTGCCTGCCAAACGTGGTGACGTCGTGTGCTTCAGTATTCACACCATTCACGGATCTTATTTAAACCAGACAGATAAGAGGCGTCGTATTGTACGAATTGGTTATCGTCATCCGGAGAATGAGCAGACAGCAGGCCAAAGCCTTAATCGGCCAGGATTAATGGTTCGAGGTAGTCGTCAACGTCAGCCAGAACAACATTTATTTTCTAACGCCGGGCCAAAAGTAGGTTAATAAAATAAGGAGTTCAGTACTGATGGCCATACAGTTAACAGCCGACCAGTTAAAAAGCTACGACCAAAACGGTTATATTGCGATAGAAAATTTGGCACCCAAACAAACAGTTGAAGCTCTCAGTAATCGTTTGCGAGAGTACACTCACGGCGGTAGACCTTCGGGGGCTATCCGGATGCAAATTGAACCTCGTGTTCAACGCCAGGAAATGCAGGTTGCACATGCTGGTGATGGTATTCGTAAAGTAGACAACTTGGTGAAAGAAGATGACTTGTTCCACCAGTTGGGACTGAACCACAACATTGTAGGAATTATCTCACAAATTCTAGGTGCCGACCTGAAAATGTTTCGGAACTCCCTGTTGATGAAAGCACCGGAAGTGGGATCTCAGAAAGGATGGCACCAAGATTCTCCATACTGGCCTATAGAACCAATGAATTTATGCTCTTGTTGGTTTACACTGGACGACGCCACGGCAGAAAATGGTTGTCTGGCAGTGCTACCCAGTTGGCACAAAAGAGGACCTTTACCGCACATCTCAGTAACAGATGATTATGTCATCGACCCCTCACAATGTGAGATCTCTGAAGGTGTATTAGCTCCTGTTAAAGCAGGTGGAGGAGTTTTCTTCCATTCTCTCTTGCCGCACTATACCGCACCCAACAAATCCGGTAAATGGCGGCGGGCGATTGCCTTATCCTATATGTCGTCTAAGTCTCGGCACACTGGTTCCNGCGATGGCCCAACTTACTTGCACATTCAAGGCAGGACCTATCCGAATTGTGTCAATTGATTTTTTGACATCCGAGTGACTTTATCGGCTAATCTAGGACATAATAGTAAATTCTTTGTTATTAAGGAGACAAAAGTGGCTAAAATCAAAGAAGTTCGATGTATTCGCACACGCCGAAGCGGCATGTGGACAATCGTCAAAATTATAACTGACCAGCCTGGACTTTACGGTATCGGTTCCGCTAGTGATGTTAACCACCCAGAAACAGTAATTAAAGCCGTAGAAACAATTGCTCCGATGTTGATTGATCGACCGGCCAGTCACATTGAAGACATTTGGCAATGTGTTCATAGCAGTGGCTATTGGCGAAATGGGTCTATCCTCAACACCGCACTAGGTGGTATTGATATGGCTCTATGGGATATCAAGGGTAAGGAAGCAGGGATGCCAGTCTACCAGCTTTTAGGTGGGCCATGCCGGTCTGCGGTTCCTTGCTATGCTCACGCAGGTGGTTCGGAGTTGCCNGCCNTGGAAGATTCCATCCGAGCATTTATGGAGGAAGGATATCAAGTAATTCGTTGTCAGCTAGGNGGTTACGGTGGAGGCGGTTTTTCTGAAGCTAATACAGCTCCTCAACCCAAAGATCCATGGTCAGTGAATCGACATGTATTTGATGACGAATCATATTTGGAAAACATTCCCAACATGTTCGACTATTTACGACAAAAACTTGGNTTCCAAGTTAGATTAACACATGATGTCCACGAACACCTTAGGCCTCAATGTGCAGTTCAATTNGCCAAGTTACTAGAGCCGTATCGATTGTTTTTCCTGGAAGATGTTCTCCCTCCAGAACATATCCAATGGTTTCGTTTAATTCGAGAGCAATGTACAACTCCACAAGCCATGGGAGAATTATTCATTAACCCGCACGAATGGATGCCATTGATTACCGAACGTCTGATTGATTTCGTGCGAGTACGAGTCTCCAAAGGTGCAGGTATTACTCAATGTCGAAAGATTGCCACCATGTGCGAATGGCATGGTGTTCATACTGCATGGCAAGAGGGGGGCGACAATGATCCTGTCAACCAAATAGCAGCTTGCCACTTGGATATGGCCAGCCCCAGTTTTGGCATCCAAGAAGAAAACAGCTTTAGCCCTGAAGAGTTGGACGCATTCCCTGGACACGGCGTCATTGAAAATGGCTACCTTTACGCTAACGACCAACCAGGATTAGGCATTGATATTGACGAGCAAAAAGCGAAAGCATTATTAAACCAAGAAGACGCAAATCGTCCGCATATCTTTATCCCTGATAGAAAGGCGGATGGGACAGCTGTTCGGCCCTAGTTTCCTCCTATAACTGCCTGTGCAATTGGAACCTTAGGTGGGCCCAGAATTACCTTAACTATCTGGGCTACTAACCAACAACTGTTTAAGGGTAAATAACTGAGCTAACCCGGATGTAGCCTTTAAAAAAGTAAAATTTGACGAACAGTTTTAGTCTGGCTTAAATCCAAACAACTGAAAATGGAGTTCCCAATGACTGATCAACCCAATATTATTCTTATCAACTGCGATGACCTAGGCTATGGTGACCTAGGTTGTTATGGTTCTCAAATCAACCAAACACCATATCTAGATCAGATGGCTGCGGAAGGGATTCGTTTTACCGATTTCTATATGGCTTCTCCTGTTTGCTCTCCTTCTCGTGGAGCGATGTTGACTGGTTGTTACCCACCCCGGATTGGATTTGCCGAATTCGATGGTAACTGGGTACTTTTTCCCGGAGATGCGCTGGGTCTTAACCCAGAAGAAAACACCATTGCATCCCTACTAAAGAAACAAGAATACGCCACCAAAATCGTTGGAAAGTGGCATTGTGGTGATCAGAAAGAGTTTCTACCTACCCGTCACGGATTTGATAGTTATTATGGTATTCCCTACTCTAACGACATGGGAATTCAAAGTGAGAAAGATACCCATCCGCCATTACCATTGCTGCTAGATGAACAAGTAATTCAGGCTCAACCAGATCAGGCTTCCGTCACAGAACGATACGTAGAAGAATCGGTGCGTTTCATACGTACAAACCGTGAACAACCCTTCTTCCTCTACTTCGCTCACATGTATGTCCATCTTCCTATTTATCCGCCAGACCGGTTTATGCGCGAGTCAAACAATGGGAGATATGGTGCAGCAGTCCAAGCTATTGACTGGAGTGTTGGTGTTCTACTACACGAATTGAAGCAATTGGGATTGGATCAGAATACGTTGGTCATTTTCACCAGTGACAATGGATCGCGAGCACGAGGAGAAGGAGGAAGTAACAGTCCATTACGAGGTCACAAAGGAACAACTTGGGAAGGGGGACAGCGTGTTCCTTGTTTGATGCGTTGGCCTTCTCAGATTCCAGCTGGAACCGTCTGCCACGAAGTAGCAACGGCTATGGATCTCTGTCCAACACTGACTAAACTAGGTGGTTCTGAAATGCCAGAAGATCGAATCATCGACGGTAAAGATATCAGCGCTCTGATGAGAAGTGAAGAAGGAGCAACTTCCCCTAATGACACTTTTTTCTACTATCGATTACACAACCTGATGGCCGTTCGTAGCGGGAAATGGAAACTGCACGCTTACTCATTTAGCCCACCGGATCGTCAGATCCTAGCTATCAAAGAACTTTATGACCTAGAAGCTGATATTGGTGAAACTAACAACATTTACGACCAACACCCCGAAATTGTGGATGAGCTGGAGACCAAACTAAATATCTGCCGTCAGGATCTAGGCGACCAAATCACCGGAGTTGAAGGACAGAATCTGCGTCCCGTTGGTCGAGTCGATAACCCACAGACACTCACCCATTATGACCCAGATCACCCCTATATCATGGCTATGTATGACTTGAAGGATCGAGGGTAAAGCGAATGTGAAACAAAGTTTCTGCGCAACTATAGAAAATCCTCACTGATTGTAAGTATTATCTTACCGGTGTTGAGCGGAAACCTTAGTAATTGCCTGTGGTTACTCAAAGCTCGTTCACCATCCCAAGTATCATGGATCGACCGGACAAAGCCATATCTGTGCCGACGGCTTGATGTGACTGCACTCATAGAACGACCATAGGGGTAAAAGACACTGATTATGAAGTGTCTCCATGTGTAAGTTTTGCCTTAGCCCTTGGTTAATACTTCATCAAGGTTCAGAAGCAAATTGGTTAACATCGTCCATGCCGCTAATTCTGCCGGTACAAGCCCTTCATCCGCTGGTAACTCACCAATCTGAATTAACGATTCTGCCGCTTCCTGATTGGCATTAAATTCTTCCAAATGAGTCCGAAACGTACTCAATAAAACTTCAGATTCCTCCTCGTCCGGTTGACGTGCCGTCGCCAACTCAAAAGCATAGATCAACTTCTCCTTCTCTGTTTGTCCTCCTTCTTTCATCACTCGTTCCGCAAACACTCTGGCTGCTTCCACATATTGTGGATCATTCATCAGCATCAAGGCCTGCAGCGGAGTGTTGGTTCGTTCTCGCCTAACCGTACAGGCTTCCCGGGACGGAGCGTCCAGAATATTCAT
>NZUQ01000166.1 GCA_002697225.1 Candidatus Poribacteria bacterium | reverse complement strand
GATGGTTTTTAATATGTTAGCGTCTTTAAAGGGTCTGAAAAAACGACTGATGCATATTCTGCTGGGTATTTGTATGGTGCTGTGCGGAAGTGTGTCTCGGTTTGTATTTATCGTGATCTTAGCCTGTGGGACTTTCATGGTTTTGACACGGTTAAGCTATGCGTATGTCGAAACGCTAAAAGGAGATGCTCAATCGGTGAGTAACTATATTCAACTTACCCCCTTGGATTACGGTTTAAGCGGACAGCTTGAATTTAGAAGATTGAGGCTAGGAGAATGGTGGAAAGTAGAAGGAGAATTTTGGATTGGTGGTGGTCGAGGCGGTCAAGCGCTTTATATTTATGTCTGGTCGCGAGGGACACCGACTTCAGAGAATGATGCCAAGCGTCAATACTCGATTAATTACAATGAGTATACGAATGCCATTCATTTGAAATATGATGGTGTGGATCTAATTTCTCCTATTCAGGAACTAGGTATTGCCAGTGCGAGTTGGCGTAACTTTCAAGTCGAATTTCGACATGGATTCTTTTACATTTACTTAGATCGCGAGCTCAAAATTTCTTACCTAGATCCAAAGTATAAAAGCCGGATGTCAAACATCAGATCGGGTATTGGCGCACGAACAGGAGGCATTCATAATGAGCACCGAGTTCGGCTGATAACCTGGACAATTGATGGAAGGATTGAAGAGCCATCTTTGGACAACGCTAATGTTCCTCCAATTATTACTAATGCTCGAGTTCAACAAGTTCCGAATACGACGCTTGTTGAAATTTTGTATGATCTTGAAGACCTGGATGGTGATTTGATGACCATTGCTATTGAGATGTCATCAGATGGCGGTGAGGCTTTCAATGTGCCAGCGGAGAGTTTTAGTGGTGATGTTGGACTGAATATATCAAGTGGTTTTGATAAGCGCATTATTTGGTATGCTGGTATTGATATGCCCCATGTGCTCGGTGTGGATTATGTGGCAAGAATTACTGGAGATGATGGCTTTGATATTGAAAAGGAAGATGAGATATTAGAAGATGAGATATTGGAGGAAGTACCTATAGATACGGAAGGCTTAATCAGACCTCCGGTGGAAGAAAATTCAATTAGTTACGAGATTCGAGGGGATCAGGAAATTGTCTGGTTAACAGATGGATCTGTAATGCGTTTTATTCGTGGTGGAGAGTTTGACATGGGATCGAATCAGAGTCCGGANGAGTTTCCTACTCATCCAGTTTCGGTAGGTTCGTTCTACATGGATGTGAATGAGATTACTGTGGGACAATACAAGCTGTTCATAGAGGAGACCGATTATAACCCGCCGGTCTGGAAAGATGTAGAGCGTTATTCACCTACGGACGATCATCCCATGATAGANGTTAATTGGTATGATGCTATGTCGTACGCTGAGTGGGCAGGCAAGCGTTTACCAACAGAAGCTGAGTGGGAGTATGCTGCACGTGGTGGCCTGATCCACAACACCTATGTTTGGGGGAATGAAGAGCCTGATTTGGAGGAAGCAAATTATGGTAATACAATTAAACAAACAACAGTAGGTGGTGTGTACGAGCCGAATGGATATGGTTTGCATGATATGGCTGGAAATGTCTGGGAATGGTGTGTAGATGAGTTTCNGGGNGATTTNTATTCTAAGAGTGGNCGGGTTAATCCNTTGGCAGGNGAACTTCTGTTAGAAGAGNTATTATCTGACTATAAGTTGNTTNGCACGGAAAGAGTCAGTCGTGGNGGTAGCTTCGAAACATTNCCAGCTTTTATACGTGTCAGTTTTCGTGATTCTAGACCGCCAAGCTGGAAATTTAATCNTGTTGGTTTTCGCTGTATTATACCAATTGGCCATTGAAAAACTCATTCATTGTTCCTGACATTTTCTGAGGATATAAATAAAGTTACTATTCGTCTTTCGCACCCATAATTCGGAGGGACTTATGCTTGATCGATAGGATCAGCGCTATGACAGCTGAAGCACTCAAACGTGGCGCAGCGTGGTAGTCNTGAGCNTTTGGATCNCGATTCGGTTGAAAGTAGAAGGTTCCATTTGGGCAATGNGCTAGNCTGAAGTACCAGATGTGATTGTCCATGAGGTTGCGGAAGGAAGCTTTNTCAACNGCGGCACCCAATGCCGTCCATCCCATNCCGAGGANGGCTGATCCATGTGTGTCAGGAAAGGTCTTNTAATTGGTGCCAATACACTTGGCAGCTTTAAATGCGTAGTCTTGAAATCCTGTTCCTCCCAGTGAGCTTACAGCATGTGCTACGCCCGAACTGCCGGTTCGACCCATATCGGCGTATTTGTTGTCACCGGCGTTATTATCATTATACCAAACGTAGCCGATATTGTTGGTGCCTTTGACCAAGAACTCGTGAGCANCCATGTACTGTTTTTGATTGACATCGAGGTTGCATTCGGCTATGAGCGACCACGCCGCCATAGCCTGTGCGGTGATCATGCAGATTGGTCCGTAACCATTGCCGCCTTCTCTGCCAGTGGGTCGATGTCCCCAACCACCGGCACCCATGTCGTTCNGGTATGGGTGCTGAAACTGAGCTTTAACCAGCCAACGATTGATCTCGTCCAATTCTTTCAAAACCCAATTCTCGCCTGTTAATAGGTAGTATTCACTNAGACAAATACCATAGAGACCGTATTTCCAGCAGTCGTATCCNGCATAGTCAATCTTGTCGTTNGTATTNTNGGCAAAATAGTGCATCGCTTTCTGGATTGCTTGTTTGTGTTCCTGTTTCCTGCTAGTTAGCAGGGCAAGTGCTGCGATTGCGTTGAGGTGGGGGCGATGATGCCAAGATCCATCATTTTGTTGCCGNTTTATTAAGTAGGCGTATAGCTCGTCCAAAATTGTGTCGGTTTTTTTGCAGTTAAATGGATAGGTTTGGGAAAAACTGCCGTACTTGGTTGGTAACTTTAGCTCAATCTGCTGCCTTTTTTGTCCACGAATGATTTGGAGAATCATTTTTCCGTTTAGTCTGAGGCCTTGGCTTTCATCCAAAGCATTACCTAAGTCCATCATTGGCCCTTCATAGCCGAATTTTTCCATGCCATAACCAAATTTATGTGGAGTGGTGAACGGCTTGCCGTTGGCTCCGATGATTTTATCGCCGGCTTGGAGTTNTCCATCAGCAGGTGTNTCTTTGAAAACATAGGCTACTTCGATCACGGTTGGNGCTGATGGNGTCATCTTGCCCCNTGCACCGGTGATGCCNAGGTTAATGAACCAACCNCCTGTTTGTGANTCNGGACCAATNTTGGTTTCTTCCNCGTAGTTACCACCNTTCCTCAGCAGTGCCCAAGTCGGTATGTTCATGCNTAACGNGAACCCTATTACAATGNACCATTTCCACATAGATTTATTCATAATAGTTCTTTNCTNTGNNTTGTTCTTTAGGTGTTTTATGTCTAGTGGGNTCACAATANATCCTGTTATTTGGGGTTCAGTGTAGATATTNAATTACCAAGCCGNAATCCGTAGAATCAANTGAGGTNANGATTTTGTGTTTTCTGATTGTTTTCTTGTTTNCTCCGGTTAACTTCGACGCTCANCCATNCAAAAAGCAGGGCCTTTACACCCANCAATTAAAGAATTGTACCATAGTTGGAAGTGTGCAGATGTAATTTCGCTGCAATGAGTGCAAGACTAAGGCTAGTCTTTGCGTTTTCTCTGGAGGAAGATGACATTTTCGTTTGAGCTTCAACAAATACACATGATAATAACATTTTGGCTGAATTTTGGTAGATACTAAATTGTTTGGATTTTTCATATAATTTTTGCTCTTTCCTGGTATTTTGACATTCTTCTTTGCCACTGTTTCTAAGTGTTTTTGGTTGTTGATCATAACAGGTTTGTTGAGGTGCCTTGTTAAGTATTCAGTTTTTTATTTCACTTTTCTACGATAATCCTACGTGTTGGGTTTATTAGCCGATACGTTTACATATTAAAAAGCTCCTAATTGATTGCAGGAGACGTTGATGAAGAAAACGCAATTACTTGTTAAATTAGTTTGTTCATGCTACTATGGAGCTTATTGTTAAATTTATAGTTTTAACCTACTATTTCATTTAGTGAGTAATTAAATTGAGTAAGAGAATAGGAGTTTTAACAGGAGGTGGAGACACTCCAGCGTTGAATGCTACATTGAAGGGTATAGCCCTTCAATGCGAGGAACTTGGGTTTGAATTAATTGGGCTTATGCANGGCTGGGCAGGTGTTTTGAANCANGGGGCTTACTGTCATTTGGCTTCNGAGATGATTGATGANGATCGNGGTGGNACGATNCTGCAGAGTTCACGNACAAATCTTAGAGCTTCAGGTCAGATTGGAGAAGCAATTGAGAATCTAAAAAAACTGAAAGTCGATGCACTTATCCCGATCGGTGGTGATGATACNCTAAGTGTTGGTTCTGAGCTCTCAAATGATTTTGCCACCACNTTTGTTACNAAGACAATCGACAACGATGTTGGTAGNAATGCACCTGANGANNGTTCTGTAAATTATATGCNACTTGTCAATTATTTNTGTCCTGGTTTTCCTAGTGCNGCTAACCTGATAGCTAAATATGTTCGTGATATTCGCACAACAGCTTATTCGCACAACCGGATTATTTTTGTNGAAGCAATGGGCCGATATGCTGGNTGGCTTACATTNGCATCTGCTTATGGTTATCCTGATTTGATTCTTGTNCCCGAAATTGAATATGACCCTGATANCTTGGCTGCCTGCATTGAAAAAAAATACAGTCAAGTTGGTAATCTNGTTGTGGTTGTTTCGGAAGGNATTACAGGGAAAGATGGCAAACTNNTAACGGAATCTGAGGAACTTGATAGTTTTGGTCANGCACGACCAGGAGGTTGCTCAGAGCTTATTGCCCAAGATATGAAGGAACGTCTGCCAAGTATTTCTTCGTCCAGCTTGCGGCACCAGGTATTGGCATACATGCAGCGGTGTGGAAGTCCAATATCCATCGATCGAGATACCGCGATTAGAGCTGGAAGGTTAGCAGTTCAGGCAATTAAGGATGATAAAATTAATTATGTTGCNACNGTAATGCGTACTGAAAACGGAATTGANCCTCAATTACTCCATTTGGANCNGGTACTNAAACGAGGGGATGATGGGCACGTCATNCGTAGGAGTCTTGACCTGCGTTTTTACGATGCTGAAAACTTCCAAATTTCAGAGGCAGGAATTGAATACTTCCGTCCAATATTCGGAGACCTACCTGAATCGTTTCAGTATCCCGACCTGAATATTCAGTATATTTAGTTAATGTTAATTGTAAAGCAGCATTAATGTGATGGATCTAGGACCGCTGAAAAAAGATATTGTTTTTCCCGCGAAACTAAGAGATTTCGACTTGTATTTTTGTTCAACTTGGGGCTTATTTTCGCCGAGGTCTATTGATGAGGGAACACATCTGTTGATAGATCAGCTTGAAATCAATGAAGGCGATACATGTCTTGATATAGGATGCGGTTACGGGGCTGTTGGTATAGTGATGGCTAGGTTGTCGGGAACAGGGAGTGTGTATATGGTCGACAAAGATTTTGTGGCTGTCAAGTACTCGGAAGTGAATGTAAAACAGAACCATGTGACAAATTGCGAAGTGATCATGAGCAATGCATTTAGCCATGTTCCCAAACTACGGTTTGATGTGATTGCGTCCAATCTGCCTGCAAATGTGGGGAAGGAATTACTTAAAATCATACTCGTTGAATCGAAGGATCACCTCAAACCAAGCGGGAAGCTGTATGTTGTGACCATCTCTGGTTTACGCGAATATATCAAACGGCAATTTAGTGAAATCTTTGGGAACTATCAAAAAATTAAACAAGGGAAAACCCATACAGTTGCGTTAGCTGTGGTGTGAAGTGCTATTAAGTTTGGGTGATTCATTTTGCAGGTGTGTGTTCAAAGCCGACGCAGATATAGGTAGATCCCGTGCGCGAAACTGACAATTCCCCAAGCAATAGCAACAGCGATTAAAACAAGTGGAAAGGAAATAGTGGATGTTTGACTTTCTGATGCACCGTCCAAAGTCGACAACTTTATTTGATGTCCCAGCAACTGACGAACAATTTCGTGGTTGGCTAGGGGTGAAGAGTAGATCAAACTGAAAATTGCAATTCCAATTATGGACCAGAAGATACCTCGAAAAACTTGTCGACTGCTATTAATTCTATCTATTTTTAATTGGCCAGCCAAATTATGGTTAACATACTGTTCTAAATCCGCAGGGTCAATCTCCGGAAAGTTTCTAGTAAGTTGATCTATTATCTCATCTTTTCTTTTTTTTTCCTTGACGCAGTCAGTAAGTTGTTGATTTAAGCTATCGTATACCTGTATTATTTCTTTCTGCTTAGATTCATTCTTGTTCATAGACTTAAACCTTGCTCTTCATCAAGTTGCGAACCAGTATACCATATCCCAATATCTATTGTAAAATGCCGATTTTGGAACGGTAGTGTGAGTTTTAGAACCACTCTAATTACCCTTATCATCTTCTTATGTTTGGTTGCATTCTATTCTTTCATCCCAAGGGATAATCAAGTAGAGGATCAGAATGTCGCCGAAAAAGTTGGCCAGTTTTATGGCCTGAATAAGCNGCTAATTCAAAAAATTCAAGTAATCTTNCCTCGTTCGCAATACTTTGATAAAGAAGCCCAAAAAGATTTGATTCAGCAATCCTATACTTTAGTGAGATTCAGTCAAAATAATTGGCGACTAATTAATCCGATCGTTGTTGATGCAGACAAACGAAAAGTTGATCAACTCCTCTCAGATCTTCTNGAAAAGCGTATTAAACGTCGAATAGAAGTTACCAGTCTTTTAGAGTATGGACTTGATGATCCAACTGTTAAAATATCCTTGTTCACGCAAGATGGATCAACTAAGACTTTTNTAATTGGCAAAAAAACAGTAAACTACTCTATCTATGCCAAAGANAAATTAGATTCGAAAATCATGCTGATTGAGTCCAGCATCNTTAGGGACTATTCGAAATCTCNGGATGATTTGCGCAACTTAANGNCTCACAACGTATCTCAGTNAAAAGACAGCAGAAAAAGGGTTTTTGATTTTCAGCGTGCTGAAACTACNCAAATTGATATTTTGTCGACGGATTTGGAGATAGTGTTGCGAAAGCAACCTGATGGAAATTGGCAGATGACAGAACCGAATAAGTCAATTGTTGNTCAGCCGATGGTTGAAGATTTGCTTTTTTTTGCCGATGCGTTGAAGGGGACAGAAGTGCAAAANTTAAAGGGACTTCCTAAAGCTAAAATTCGTGTCAGGTTTTATACAAAGGAAGCTGAACCCACTGTGTTGATATTGCANCATACAAAGGATAATAATGAAGTGTATGCTAAAACAAGAGATAAAGAAACCATGTTTCGAATTGATGATCATCTTTTAAAGTTAATTAGACAAATTAGGTAAGTGAAAATGTACGAGAAATTTGCGGATGTCGAACTTAGAACCGGGCAATCAATGGAGGTNGGTGTTGTATTCGCCCCAGATGCTGAGTACGCTGAAGAGGTGAAAAAATTCTTGGGCCACAAACCAGAGACTTATAGATGGCATATTGATTGTTGTGTTCATGAAGTTTTGGATCTGCTGGAAACCCGATTCTATGTTGGTAAGGTTGACGGTCATATCATCTCAAATGTCATGATTACCGAATATGATGGTATTGGCACACTTGGTCATGTATTTACCCTTTCCGATCAGCGTAGGAAAGGTGCTTGTAAAGCTATAATGAAATGTCAGATGGATGATTTTCGACGTCGAGGTGGGAAGGCACTATATCTTGGGACTGGATATGATTCGCATCCATATCATATTTACAAAAGTTTTGGTTTTGATAGTGTATATGATGAATCTGGTTTTATGTNTTATTTTGCTATAGAGGACTTTGATGTTAACTATTTTTCGGATTTAGATGTTCATGTTAAGGATCATATTGAATGGCACGATTGGGCGAAAATAACAGCGCTCACTGGAATCACGAATGGTGACCAGATTCGTAATATTGCTCTTGGTATATATGGGCCATCCAACTTTGAAGGAGGGTTTTTGTCTTTTAAGAAGGAACTCGAAAACGGAACCGATTATCATGCAGCGAAGCTGCTGCAGAGTGCCTCTGGTGCTATCGTAGCCATGGCTACGATAAAGCAAGACGAAGACATAATGCTACTGGATATTTTCGCTCATCCGCTTTTTTGGGCTCAGTCGGGAATGCTGGTGGATTCTTTAGATATTCCATCTTCGAAAGTTCAATGTTATGTCGAAACAAGGTCAGAAGGAAAAATAGAATTGCTGAATAAGTTTGGTTTTCATTGTGAGGGCATCCAACGTGATGATGATCGCGATTTAGATGTGGCTGTTTATGTTGCTAACACTGGTTAAAGCATGATTTGATGATATTAATCGTAGCAAATTGAGGAGTTTTAATGTCTGATTCTCTCTCAGGTATACCGCGGTCAGAATATCCGCGACCTGATTTTCAGCGTGGGACCAGTCAAGGTATTGATTGGATTAATTTAAACGGTACATGGGAATTTGTTTTTGATCCTGATGATATTGGAAAGCAGGAGTGTTGGTACCTACCCCAATTCGAAGGGTGCATAGATCAAATATGTGTGCCTTATCCTTGGGAAAGTCTTGCTGCATGGAACCAATCCGATCAAGCAACAAGCGCGAATTATCTCAGCACTAAGGTCTACTTAAGTCCGGATGATGTCACTTGCGGTGGGCTGGAAAGAGGGGGTAATTATCGTGACGAACCTAGGCACACAATTGGATGGTATCGTCGCCAAGTATCAATTCCTAGTCATTGGTGTGGACAGCGTGTTATCTTGAAATTTGGAGCCTCCGATTGGCACACTATGGTTTGGGTAAATGGTAAGTGCGTTGGCGAACATCAAAATGGATATTTACCGTTTGAATTTGATATTACCGAAAGTTTAGTTGATGATGNTCCCTCTTGTGTNGTGGTACGNGTATTCGATCCACAAGATCATTCTCAACAACCAGTTGGCAAACAATATGGNTGGTATACACGAACGAGNGGGATTTGGCAGACCGTTTATTTGGAGCCGCGGTCAGAAACCTTTATCAAAAGTTTCAAGATCTATCCGGATATCGATGCTGCTGAAGCAAGAGTTGATATCCAAGTTGGCGGTACCGATCTTAATGNTCTTAGTTTCCNTTTGGATACAGATGCCCCACTAGAGAAAGTAGATATTGAAATGTTNGATGACCATGCGGAGTGTGTTATAGAAATCCAAAAAGCCAAACTTCAGCTCTGGGATATGGATAATCCGCATCTTTATGATCTCGATATTCAATTGGTCAAAGATGATAATGTAATTGATCATGTCTCAACTTATTTTGGTATGCGGAAGNTTTCACGCCAAGTGCTACCAGGAACTGATTATGAATATATTTATTTGAACAACCTACCCATATATTTGTTGGGTGCCTTAAACCAATCTTTCAGTACTGAAGGCGTCTATACATTTTTAGACGACGATCAGATTCGAGCTGACATCACGCGGGCAAAAGAATTCGGCTTTAATTTTTTACGTCTGCATATCAAGATTGATGAACCTCGATTGTATTATTGGGCTGATCGTCTGGGCATGCTATTTATGTGTGACATACCGAACCTTGGGTATGATGGATATAGCGATATAGGAAGACAGCGTTGGGAACAGACCCTTCGAGGGACTNTTGATCGTGATTTTAATCACCCTTCAATNATTGCTTGGTGCGACTTTAACGAGACATGGGGGCTTGGTGGTAACGATTATAAACAGATGCAAGATCGTCAGGAGTGGGTTCGAGAAATGTATCATCTTACCAAGCGACTGGATTCAACTCGTTTGGTAGAAGATAATTCTCCTTGTTTATATGATCACGTTGAAACTGATATTAATTCTTGGCATTTTTATATCAATGACTATCAGAAAGCACGTGAGCATGTTGCAAATGTAGTTAAGGAAACCTATCCTGGTTCAAAGTTCAATTACACCGGTGATAATGAGCAAACAAATGCACCCATGATGAACAGCGAGTATGGTGGGATTGGAGCAGGTGCAGGTGATAAAGATATTTCATGGTGTTTTAAATATTTGACTAATGAGCTTCGACTACATCAGAAAATTTGTGGTTATATTTATACCGAACTTCAAGACATTGAGTGGGAACACAATGGATTCATGAATTATGATCGGACAGTCAAGGAGTTTGGCTATGATTATACTATGATTAATGCACTTGATTTTATTGTGATTGATCATCANCCAGGTTTGAGTTTNGTGCCTGGGGATNTGTTGGAGNTAGNCATTCACTCGAGCCATTTTTCCAATAAAAAGATTGAACAAGCAACATTGTATTGGCGGTTGGACGGCATTGATCGATTAGGTTCTGAGTTGATGGATTTGGTTAGTGGAAATGTTCCGATTTCATTCGCGCAGTACAAGGTCGAGAAAGTCCATCAGTTGTCGATTAACTTGCCAAACCAACCGGTTATTGGGACNCTTCATGTTTGGGTTGCGGANCAAAACCANTCTGTCGTTGCTAGAAACTTTATCAATGTCGAAATTTTTAAAGAACCTCCACTTATTGAATATCCTAGCGAAAATACTACCATTATACGCTTGGATATTGGAGATTCACCAGTAGTGGAATTCGCGGGAAGTGGTAAATTGGAGTATACNGTTGATTTGCCAGACAGCATAAGGCTAGAATCGATTAATTGTNTTGAGATTGTATTTGANGCTTCTTCGTATGTCGATGGGGCGCCTCAAACCGATTGGGAAAAGCATCCATCAGATCTCAAGATCACGATCAACGGNATTGAGTTAAAAACGATCACGNTACCGAGTTCGCCAGCCGATGCACGCGGGGCATTATCGTATATTAACGGGATTCCCGGTAAATATGGTTTTCTTACCAAGATTAAAGTCGATGACGAACAGCTGAATAGTCTCAGAAATAGTTTGTCGGGTAATAAGCT
Organism: Candidatus Poribacteria bacterium; assembly: GCA_002697225.1. The sequence goes on along the minus strand of NZUQ01000166.1, from coordinate 6,514 downwards.
TACCGTTGGTTATCAAGTTGATCCAGAAGCAGAAAATTCGGGAGGGTTGACGATCTATGGGGCACGTGTTGGTCGTTACCCACTGGATCCGTATATTATTATTTCTTAATTGAATCAAGGTTCATGGAGAGGGAAAGTGAACTCATGTTTGGTTGGAGTTGATATTGGAGGAACCAAGCTGGCGGCTGTTGTCGCGGATACCGATGGCCAGATCTTGAACAAAGTACGCCAACCAACTGAGTCTCATAAAGGATTTGAATATGCCATAAAACTGATATTTGATATGATTGATCAGTTACTCCATTTAGAACAGTTCACTCGTAGTCAGGTGTCGTCAATTGGTATTAGCTGTGGAGGGCCTCTTGATACCCAAACTGGTGTTGTTTACTCCCCTCCGAACTTACCTGATTGGGATGCTATTCCTTTAGCTGATATTGTGGAGACTGAGTTTAAGATTCGACCGGTAATTGAAAATGATGCTAATGCTGGTGCCCTTGCCGAATGGCGATTTGGTGCCGGACGTGGTTATAATCATGTTGTCTTTATGACTATGAGTACCGGAATTGGTGCGGGAATTGTTGTTGATGGCCGTATACTGCATGGAGCGTCTGATTGTGCAGGGGAGGTAGGGCATCAGGTGTTGATTCCCAATGGGCCTGTTTGTGGGTGTGGCAACCGTGGATGTCTTGAAGCGATCTGTTCTGGGCCAGCAATCGCAAAACGTGCCCAAGAGAAGATACGTAAAGATCCTCATACTAAGATATTGGATTTGGTTGATGGTAATATCGAGGCGATTCGTTCTGAAGAAGTACTGGAGGCGGCGAAATCAGCAGATCCATTAGCACTTGATTTGGTCAAAGAGATTAGTTTCTATATGGGGTGGGGGATTGCCAATCTCGTGAATATTATCAATCCTGAGATAGTTTTGATTGGGACGATAGCAGTTGCTGCTGGTGATTTGTTGCTTGACCCGATTCGTCGGACAGTACTGGAAATGTCAATGCAGCGTCCAGGGGGAATTGTGAAAATTATGCCAGCTCAGCTTGGGCAACAAATTGGAGATTTAGCAGCTATTTCACTTGTTGTTTAAGTGATACATTGAAAAAATTGAAGGATGTGACTATGGAACGAATCCAAAAGTACCTTTCGCACTTACAGAATGTTTTGGATATGCTTTCACTTAGGGATGTGCGTGAGGTTGTTGACATGGTGATGTCAGCCTACGAAAATGACAAGCAGATTTTTGCTATTGGAAATGGTGGTAGTGCTTCGACTGCTTCACATATTGGATGTGATCTTGGTAAGGGAACCATCAGTGTTCCTGGAGGGGGGAGTATTCCTGCACGAAAGCGGTTTAGGGCAATCAGTTTAACAGATAATGTAGCGACTATGACAGCATGGTCGAATGATACGTCTTATGATGATATCTTTGTGGAACAACTCAAGAATCTTGTAAATTCAGGGGATCTAATAATAGGCATTAGTGTAAGTGGGAACTCAGAAAATGTGGTTCGAGCAATGCAGTACGCTAAGGCCGTAGGTTGTTATGTGATTGCTTGGACTGGTATTGGTGGTGGAAAGATGGGTGAGATCAGTGATTTAAGCGTGATTGTGGAAAGTGATCAGTACGGTCCGGTTGAGGACGTTCATCTAATTTTGAATCACATTTTGCATGCTTGGATTAGTGAGGAATTAGCATCCCGAAACGCTTGACAGTAATTTAGGCCAGCGATATAATACCACGTGATTCTTGTGATCGCCAAGAGGTCGTAATTATGAAATGTAACCTTTGTTTAGCCTTGATTTTTACCCAGATGTTCTGGTTACTTATAGTCTTTACTGCTTTTGCTGACGATACGCTTGTTTACCAAATTGACATTCGTAAGGAAATTGGGAACGGTTTACGTGTTTACATTGAAAAAGGGATNAANGAAGCTGAACTNAACCGCGCCGTTGCCATTATTTTCGATGTCCACACGCCTGGCGGTGCACTAGACGCTGCGCGTGATATTATCGATGTCATCCAACGGTCGGAAATNCCCACCATTGCCTTTGTCAATACCGAAGCGATTTCTGCTGGAGCGATGATATCCTTGGCATGCGATCAAATTGTTATCCGAAGAGGAGGGACAATTGGTGATGCCGCGCCAGTTTCGATNCAAGGACAAGAGGCTGGAGAGAAAGCTGTTTCCTATGTACGGGGCAAAATTAGTGCAACTGCCGAACGCCAAGGACGGAATCCCGACACCGCAGCTGCCATGGTAGATAAAAAACTTACACTGGTTAAGTATTATGAAAGTGGTGATATCGTCGCGCTACGTCCAAGGGAATACGAAAAAGAACTGGAAACAGACAAACAAATGAAAATTATTTCAGCTGAAGGAGAACTGTTAACACTAACAGCTGAACGATCACTTGAATATAAGCTAGTGGAAGCAATTGCCGAGAATCGAAAACAGATCCTNNAGATGTATTCCATTGTTGAAGTTGATGGCNAATTGATGGTATTAACNCAAGAGGCTATCATGTTGAAACGAGGCGAGTTNGGAGANGAGAAAGTCAAAGAAATAACCTTGTTAACTGANGCAGAAATTAGGANAGTTGATCCATCTTTTGCTGATGAGATTGNGTTTTTTGTTACAGCTCCGATTATTAGTTCTCTACTGCTTTCGTTGGGTATGCTGGGGCTCTTTATCGAAATTCGATCCCCGGGTTTTGGATTGCCCGGATTGATAGGTGTGATATGTCTTAGCCTTTTTTTCGGTGGTCATATGTTGAGTCAAGTCGAAGCTCAATATGCTCTGCTTGCTTTTGTTTTGGGAATAGGCCTTCTGGTGATAGAAGCATTTGTGATTCCGGGGTTTGGGGTAGCAGGCATTGCGGGAATCGGATGTATTATCTACAGCGTATTCTTTATTTTTGAAAACGCATACCAAACAGAACAGGCCATTTTTTTTCTTGGAGTTTCTGTGCTAATTACAACGGTGCTTTTATTTGTTGCGGTTTATTTCTTGCCTAAAACTCAAGCATGGCAACATCTTGTTTTACAAACGGAAATAGGATCAGATAAAGGGTTTCATTCCGCAGTTGAGGATTATTCAGAACATCTAGGTCAAACTGGTGTTGCACTCACTGCGCTTCGGCCTGCGGGTACTGCTATGATCGAAAACAAACGACTTGATGTTGTNAGTGTTGGCGANTTTATCGATNTTGATATGCCAGTTCGAATTGTCGGTGTTGAGGGTTCAAAGATTGTTGTTGAAGAAAGTCGCCAAGACAAAGTTTAGCTTCTTTAAGGAATCAGCATGAAGTGGTTGACAATTTTATTGCTGGCCTCGGGTGCTTTTCTTTTATTTTTCGAATTAGTTGTTGTTGAATCTTCAAATTTCTTTGTTGTAGGCGGGGTTGGTGCTTTATTGATAGTAATTGGACTTGGTACTATAACGTTGAAGTATTTGGTATTGCGCACAGAGCTAGGATCGGACAAAGGGTATAATTCTGCTGCCAAAGAGGATTATTCGGAATATCTGGGTCAGACTGGTGTTGCACTCACTGTACTTCGGCCTGCGGGTACTGCTATGATCGAAAACAAACGGCTTGATGTTGTCAGTGTTGGCGATTTCATTGAGGTTGATGTGCCGATTCAGGTTATTAATGTTGAAGGCTCAAAGGTTATGGTTGAAAAAAACCGCCAACAGTCGAAAAAACTTCTTTAGGGAACTTATGGGGATTGCTGATAAGTTTCCTGAATTCTTCTGAGACTGCTTGTTATTTAAGTCGTCNGCTNCATAATGGTTTNAGGAGTCTTTTTTNGATAGNTTCNGTGTTTTTCCTAAAGCTCGGTTCGTTTTTTTTGGAAATTTAGTGTAATTCAATTCTTAAGTTAAGTAAGTATCGATAATAATACCTTTTGGAGGATTAAATTTTGGATCCTATGACTTTTGTCATTATGATAGCCGTTGCAGCTGTCGTTTTTCTTCTGTTTCTCATCTGGTTAGTACCGGTGGGATTGTGGATTGCGGCGCTTGCAGCGGGTGTTCGAATACGGATTTTTGGCGATCTCGTTGGAATGAGGTTGCGGAATGTTAGCCCGGGAATTGTTGTTAATTCTCTTATCAGTTCGACNAAGGCTGGGCTGAGTTTGCAGGCTTCTGATTTAGAAGCACATTATTTGGCCCGAGGTAACGTTGAACGGGTTGTCAACGCGCTGATCGCGGCAGATAAAGCAGGCATAGAACTTGGCTTTCAGCAAGCGACGGCAATTGATCTGGCCGGTCGTGATGTTTTTGACGCNGTTCAGGTCAGTGTGAACCCTCGTGTCATTACTACACCTGAAATCTCAGCCGTTGCTATTGATGGAGTGCAATTGATTGCTNTTTCGCGTGTAACCGTCCGTGCTAATATTCAGCGTTTGGTAGGTGGCGCCGGGGAAGANACCATTATTGCCAGAGTTGGTGAAGGTATTGTCAGTGCTATTGGATCAGCAGAAACCTACGAAGACGTTCTTGAAAATCCAGATATTATTTCGCGAACAGTTCTTGACCGAGGTCTTGATTCTGGAACAGCTTACGATATTTTATCGATTGATATAGCTGATATCAACGTCGGGAGAAATATCGGTGCGGAGCTCAAAGCCGAACAAGCGGGAGCAGATATGCTGGTTGCTAAAGCAAAAGCTGAAGAGCGTCGCGCCATGGCCGTAGCACGTAAACAGGAAATGACCGCCAAAGTTCAAGAGATGCGAGCAAAGGTAGTTGAAGCAGAAGCAAAGGTGCCGCGCGCTCTTGCTTCTGCATTTCGTTCAGGCAACCTTAACGCTTAACATGACAAATTGAGAGGAATCATACGAAATGCCAACATTATTCCCAGTTTTAGCCGTTTTAGTTGTTCTGTTTTTTGTGATTATTTTTGCTTTTGTGCCAATTGGTTTGTGGATTAGTGCAATTTCTGCTGGAGTTCGGGTGCGTATATTTGGTGACTTGGTTGCCATGCGCTTACGCCGTGTTCCTCCCGGCCAGATTGTCACGCCTCAAATTGAAGCGACAAAAGCAGGTTTAAGCCTGTCGTTGGATAATTTAGAAGCCCATTATCTTGCAGGTGGCCAAGTTGCAAACGTTGTCTCAGCTCTGATAGCAGCAGAAAAGGCCAATATTGACCTTGACTTTGGTCGTGCAGCTGCAATAGACTTGGCTGGTCGTGATGTTTTAGAAGCAGTTCAGATGAGTGTAAATCCGGCCATTATCGATGTCCCTGCTGATCATGAAAATAAGAGAGGAATCACGGCCGTCGCTCGTGATGGGATTCAACTTATTGTCAAAGCCCGTATCACTGTACGAGCTAATATTGATCGGTTAGTTGGTGGTGCGACAGAAGAAACTATCATTGCCCGCGTTGGGCAGGGCATCATCACTACCATTGGGTCTGCTGCGACTCATAAAGCTGTCCTTGAAAGTCCTGAGAGAATAACCAGGGAAGTCCTAGAAAAAGGGTTAGCAGCTGGTACAGCATTTGAAATTCTATCAATCGACATTGCTGACATTGATATTGGTGAGAATATTGGTGCTAAGTTACAAACCGATCAGGCAGAAGCCGAATTGAAAATTGCTCAAGCCATGGCTGAGGAAAAGCGCGCACTAGCAGCAGCCGAAGAGGAAGAGATGAAAGCGTTGGTAGAGGAACGTACTATTGAGTTGATCGCTGCGGACGCTGAAGTGCCGCTTTCAATTGCTGATGCTTTCGATTCAGAAAGAATGAGTGTAATGGACTATTACAATTTACGTAATGTTGTTGCTGACACAGAGATGCGTCAAGCAATCGCTTCCCCAAATCAGGAGTCAACAGGATCAAGCCATTCAATCGGCATGTCGTAAACGGGGAAATACCCAAAGTTAATACTCTTAGTAAGTGATTTTCAGTTAAGGTAGAGGCATCCTAATGGAAGAGATTTTTCAAGTAATTGCGTTCATAGTCTTCGGGATTTTCGTTCTAGCTCGCAGATTTGTTAAAAAGAAGAAACTTGCTGATCAGGACCAGGAGTCTCAAGATGGAGGTGGCANGAAACTGCCATCTTGGTTGGAGGAACTGGTCGAAGGTGACGAGATCCAAAANCCAGTACTTCCTCAGCANGAACAAGCGCAAACGCCCCCTCCAGAAATGGAACAAANAGAGGTAGAACAGCCTACNGNTTCTNCTAANCAACCAGANCCAGAAAAAGAACCTGCTTCGTCAGTACCGACGTCAACCCCTTCTACAGAACGAAAGNTTGCAGACCTTCCNCTNAGTCCGAAAACATTTCGGCAAGCAATTATTCTNTCTGAAATTCTCAAACCACCAAAATCAGTTCAGAAGTAGGTTCCATGGTTCTGTATTAGATCCTGGTGTGATTGCGACCTTTTAAATTTGAGCAATACAGTTACTTTGTTTNTCTGGGGTGATGAACAGTATTTGGTACTTCCTGTAGCTCCTTTCTGATCAANTATGAGAAATTGGCAGTCTTCCGTTTATATTGAAGATG
>NZUQ01000165.1 GCA_002697225.1 Candidatus Poribacteria bacterium | reverse complement strand
TGTGGCAAATCGAGCGATTCTAGGAATACCATGCTGAGGCGTTTTGAGTTGTTGCCGTGTTCCCCAGATATGGGCGTAAGACTCTGGCGATTCTGGGTGAATCTTGTCGAGCAGAATGGTGGCCCCTTTTTTTGCTTCTTTAGGAGTAAGAACGTTCTCAACGATTGCATAGCCTTGGTCAATAAATTGCTGGCGATAGTCTTTAATATTTTGTTTTGACATAGGAGTATTCCTACAAGTATTTATATCCTGTTTGTAGGTTATGGGACTTGCGCTCCTTGTGTTTCCACATAAACAGCGTAAAGAGATTGACTTCCTGCCATGAAAACTCGGTTCCTTTTGACACCACCAAAACATAAGTTAGCACAGACCTCAGGAAGATGAATCTTACCGATTAGATCACCGTTAGGATCAAAGATGTGGACACCGTCATATCCTTCGCCAACCCAGCCTGCGCTTGACCAGAGATTACCATCAACATCACAGCGAATACCATCCGCCAATCCTGGCGACATGTCGCAAAACAACCGTCCATTTTTTAATCGGGTATTGTCATCCACATCGTAGACGCGAATGTGACGTGGATGATCTGGTGTATGTGTGGCACCAGTATCAACAAGATATAACTTGGAATAGTCAGGCGAGAAGCAGAGACCGTTGGGTTTTTCAAGTTCGTCTGTAACCACTGTTGCTGCGCCAGTATCTGGATTGAGTCGATAAACGTTGGTTGGTAATTCAAAGTCAGCTCTTTCCCCCTCGTAGTGAAGGAGAATCCCGTAGCCAGGATCAGTGAACCAGATGTGTCCATCTGGGTGAACCACCACATCGTTGGGAGCATTCAATGGTTTACCCTCGAAACTATCCATTAGCACGGTGACTCGTCCATCATATTCTGTGCGAGTTACACGACGTGTTAGGTGTTCACAGGTAATTAATCTCCCCTGTTTATCACGGGTGTTACCATTACTATTATTGGCAGGTTGTCGAAAGACAGTAACCTGGTTGGTTTCTTCAGTCCAGCGCATCATCCTGTTGTTGGGAATATCACTCCAGATTAGGCAACGTGTATCCCCAAACCAGACTGGCCCCTCTGACCATCGCGCACCAGTCCACAGCTGTTCCACCATGGCGTTGCCAATTAGATACTTGGCAAATCGTTGATCAACTATCTCAATGGCGGGATCTGGGTATCTGGTGATTCCTTGGTCCCATTTTCTATCAACATTTGAAATTTTGTTCATCATCTATCTCCTTGATATACAAAAAATAATGGGGTTAGACTAGTTTTTACTATTATTGCTTTTTTATTTGTAGTAATAGCTTATATGATCTGTTCTTAAGATGAAAGTTCTTCAGAATTACCACTTTTCTATAGCTCTAGCTTGAATTTTGTAAGTAGAAAACGGTTGAATCGATCAGGAAATGGCAGTTTGGGTCGGATGGTTAGATCATAATGACACTGAGACATCTAGGACCGACTCGTGTTAGCTATGGAAGCGAACTAAGACCTAAGGTGGAAGGTGTTTCTGGTAGAACGGGTTTTACGATTTCCCACCCGAGTCTTAAGCTTAGGAAGAGAAGCGGACCTGATCGAGCATATTAGCTAAACTCCCCATGCTCTTTTTCCCCAGCGTTATGATGCTTTTTCCCTAAATGAATTGGGTTTTACAATCGGAATTACAGATTTTATACTGGAAAATGTATCCTTTTGGGTAAAGTTACCTTGGTTCATTGATATGCCGATAGCAACTTATATTGCCTAATTGTGAGGAATAGCAATATTTCATTCTCATCTCTGAAAAGTTGGATAAGCTTAACTAGCAAGCCGGTTCGAGATCCACCCAATTTGATTAACGTGATTTTTGATTTCTTCAATAATTTGATGTATTCCTTCAAGATAATTGCAAGTCTGCAATCTGATGCGGAATTCCTTCATGTGAGGAATTCCTTTAAAATAATTTTTGTAATGACGACGCATTTCTAATATTCCTAACCTAGCTCCTTTCCACCTAATTGAAAAATCAAGATGGCGCATTAACACTTGAACGCGTTCTTCAACTGAGGGGGGAGGCCGTAATTTTCCGGTTGACAAATAGTCTTTAATTTCATTGAAAATCCAAGGGTAACCAATACTGGCACGACCAATCATAATTCCATCAACACCATACTTTCGTCGCATCTCATCAGCCTTTTGTGGACTGTCGATATCGCCATTGCCAAAAACAGGAATTATCATGCGAGGGTTATCCTTAATTTGACCGATCAATTCCCAATCGGCGGAACCTTTGTACATTTGCTTTCTTGTTCGGCCGTGAATCGATATGGCTTTGATACCTATGTCTTGTAGGCGTTCAGCAACTTCGACAATATACATCGTATTATGGTCCCAGCCTAGCCTAGTTTTGACTGTTACAGGAAGGCTTGCTACCTTCACAATCTCAGCGGTCATCTGAACCATCTTTGGAATATCTTTGAGAATTCCGGCACCAGCGCCTTTTGATGCAACTTTTTTTACAGGGCACCCATAGTTAATATCAATGATGTCGGGGCCTGCCTGTTCAGCGATTTCTGTCGCTTGGCGCATTGATTCTATTTCATTCCCGAAGATTTGGATTCCGATAGGATGTTCATACTCGAAAATATCAAGTTTGGCTATGCTCTTAGTTGCGTTACGTATCAAGCCTTCTGAGGAAATGAATTCGGTAAACATTAAATCTGCACCATTTTCCTTGCACGCAATACGAAACGGAGGATCACTCACGTCCTCCATTGGAGCTAGTAAAAGCGGGAACTCTGAGATCTTGATATCACCTATTTTTACCATCATTCTATCTTTTAAACTGGATCGAGATTAATAAGATNACTTCAAAACAATTGNACTACTGAAACATCTACAACTGGACAGCTTTACCAGTTCGGGCAGATTCATAGATCGCCATATTTAGTTCAATGGATCTCTTTCCTTCATATCCATCCACAGCGGCGTTCTTACCATTATTGATTACCTGGATCGCGTCTTCAATCGTGTTTTTTGGGTAATGAGGTAATTCGATTTCCGGTTCGTTTTCTTTGAAATCCCAAATATTTGGTCCCAGTCCCACAACCCCTTTTGTTCCATGTATTTGAATCATCGAAACANTATTGCTTGGAAAAGTAGTTGTNGTGTATACAGTTCCAANCGCACCATTTTTGAATTGCAAAATAGCGGTTGCTAAGTCTTCTGTTTCGCAGTTTTCATGGGCGTANACACCGAAATGGGCACCAATNACTTTGTCAANGTCTCCCATGAACCATAACATCAAATCAACATAGTGCACACCCTGATTCATAATGGAGCCACCACCGTCAAATTCCCATGTGCCATGCCAGCCAACATAGTAGCTGTCAGCACGGAACCATTTCATGCGTAATTCACAGTGAATGGGTTCACCAATTATCTTGTTTTGAACAGCGTGTTGGATACGTCGGTTATGTTCACCGTAACGTTCCTGAAAATCNACTAGCAGTTTNACCCCGTTTTTTTCGCAAGCATCAATTAAAGCATCACAACTTTCAATACTTACATCCATTGGTTTAGTGGTGATCACGTGCGTTCCACGATTGGCTGCTTCGATTCCGATTTTGGCGTGTAATCCACTTGGTAACATGATCATCCCAACGTCAATATCATCTCGATCAAACATCTCATTTGCGTCAGTGTACGTATCACATCCAAATTTCTCGGCTGCATTATTGCACCGTCCCTCATCAAGGTCAGCTACCGCAATTAGTTTTGCTCCTTCCGTGTTGGCAATTTGGTTTGCTCTGTTCATTCCCATGCCCAGACCAACAACGCCAAAACCTAATTCTAGACTCATATAATAACTCCCAACATTAAAAACTCAATCTAGCANATAGCATTGAATTATGTGAAAATATAGTGCGAATGTCAAGATATATCTTATTTATTTTATACGTTTGACAAATAGGCTTCAAGATCGGTTATTGCGCGTTCAGCGTAAGCTTTCGCACGAACTCGTTTGCTCGTTTTTTTTCCTGATTNCAACTCTAATGGAGGCAGCAGGCCAAAATTGGCCTTCATGGGNTGAAAATCCGCTAAATTTGCGTGTGTAACGTAGTGACAAAGAGAACCNAGAATCGTTGTATTGGGTAGTGTAATTAATTCTTTNCCATTTAACAGTCGAGCTGAGTTCCAACCAGCTAATANCCCAGTAGCAAAATTTCCAACGTAGCCTTCGACACCCGTAATCTGACCAGCAAAAAAAAGATCCTCGCGACGACGGAATTGCATGGTGGTTTTCAGTAATTTAGGTGCCGATATGAATGTATTNCGNTGCATTTGACCATANCTTACAAATTCTGCGTTTTCCAAGCCTGGAATNGATTGNAANACGCGTTTCTGCTCAGGAAATTTCAGGTTCGTCTGAAATCCAACCATGTTATATAGTGTTCCTGCGATATTGTCTCGTCTCAACTGCACCACGGCNTATGCACGACGGTCTGTTTTGGGATCTATTAATCCAACGGGGCGCATCGGGCCATAAGCGAGTGTNTCNNGNCCTCGCTGAGCGATGATTTCTACTGGTAGACATCCTTCAAAGAATTTNTTTGCCCCAGCTTTAACNCCTGATTCAATAGCTNNCTCAAATGAATGTANGGCAATACGTTCGGCATTCTTGATATTGTTAACAAATTCTTCATATTGGTTANGGTTAAGTGGGCAATTAATATAATCACCTTCTTCGAGTTCTCCTTTATCGTATCGGGATCCAAAAAAAGCGACATCCATATTAATTGATTCGAAACTCACTATTGGCGAAATGGCNTCAAAGAAGTAGAGATGTTCTTCNCCGCTCACGGCNGCTATCGAATTTGCTAGGTTCATTGATGTCAGAGGCCCAGATGCTATGATTGTTGGACCTATTGGGATTTCGGTGATTTCTTGCTGTATAACTTCAATTTTTGGGTGTTCTTTGATTCGTTTAGTGATGAGTTGTGAAAAAGCCTGTCGGTCGACAGCTAGTGCTCCACCGGCAGGTACTGCTGTNTGATCAGCACATTCCATTAATAGTGATCCCAGTCGTCTCAGTTCTGTCTTNAGCACACCAGAGGCACGGTCAGGGAGGTTTGATCCAAGCGAATTTGAACATACCAGCTCGCCCAAATCGTCAGTAACATGCGCCCCAGTTTCAACCGTNGGTCTCATTTCGTAAAGGCTGACGTTAATATNTCGTTTNGCTATTTGCCAAGCAGCTTCACTTCCAGCTAGGCCTCCACCAATAATGACAACTTTTCTCATCTTCTATCTCTGCTTCCATTCTTGGAATTCATTAATTGTAAAAGTATTAATCACATTTTCTTTATTCAACCAACCGCGTCGTGCTACATTGATGCCTAGCCACATGTAATCAAGATTTTCTGCCGAGTGAGCATCGGTATTAATGGAGATCATAGCTCCCTTGTCTCTGGCATGTTTGACTATATCTGGTCCAAGATCAAGGCGGCTTGGAGAGGCGTTGATTTCTAATGCTACCCCATTAGCGATTGCTGCATCAATAACTGCCGATGGATTGAGCGCATATTCGGGTCTTCGCATTAAGAGTCGTCCAGTTGGATGTCCAAGAATATCCACAAATGGATTCTCTATTGCTTGGATCAATCGCTTGGTCATATCTGTCTCATTCATTCCAAAATTACTGTGTACACTTGCTACAACAACATCAAGTTTTGACAAAACCTGATCACTGAAATCGAGCTGACCATCTTTCAAGATATCAACTTCCGAACCTGCCAAAATATCGAGTCCGTCAATGCGTTCGTTTAGGTCACGGATCTGTTCGATTTGAGAAAACAACCGAGTTGAGTTAAGGCCATTAGCTATTCTGGACGACTGTGAATGGTCGGTGATAGCAATAAAGTTATATCCAATTTTTTGGGCAGTCTTAATCATCTCTTTTACCGAGTTGAGGCCATCACTCCAACTTGTGTGCATGTGAAGATCNGACCGAATATCGCTCAACTCAATAAGGTCAGGTATTTCATCTGTGAGTGCAAGATCAGTGATTTTCTTCGATTTTCGNAACTCAGGGACAATATATGGAAGATCAAGTTGGGTATATATTTCAACTTCTGTCTTGCCATGCATCCACTCGTCCTTGGTAAGCCCTTTATTATTGGCAAGATCGNGAATACTTTGAAGATGTTCAGGCTCAGCAGTTGTTGAGAATAATAGTTTGCTGTATGTATCGCGCGTTGCGTTATGGATTTCTACGGGGAANCCATTGGAAATCTCTGCTAGTATTCGTGAGTCTTTGATTTCCAGTGCCTCAATNTGGTCNAAGGTAGATAGAAGCGATAACAGAATCGACAGGTCATCACACACAACTACTAACTCAAGACTTTGGAGGATCTCTTCGTATCGGCGAAGATCTCCTGTGAAATCAATTTGTTTTACCAAATTGCATTCCTTTAGGATCCCAAAAATCTCGTTTGCAATTGGAAGAATTTGACCTAAGATNCGCTTGCCTTCAAANAACTCAAGGTGNTGAAGGTTNTGATCAATCGTTTGGATTGTCTTTTGCCCAAAACCGCTGATATTCTTCAGTAGCCCTCCATCAACTGCATGGCGTAAATCAACGAGACTTTTTATGTTAGCATCATGGTATAAACGTGCGGCGCTCTTTATTCCAATACCACGTATCTGGAGTAGACTAAGTACATCCGCACCAATTTCACACTTTAGTTCTTCATAAAATTTACAGGTGCCAGTTTCCAATATCTCTATTGTTTTTGACTCTATTGCTTGACCTATGCCAGGAATTGTTCTCAAATTGTCTTCGATGGCCAATTGTGCAATGCTTTGCTGAAGTTCTTCAATCAGGGTCGCTACACGTTCGTAGCTGCGTTGTCGGTAAGAATTTTCGCCCTTAATCTGTAGCAGGTTACTGATATTTTTGAATANNTGACTNATTTTTTCGTTTGTCACCGAATCATTTACCTCAANGNTTCCNATTTTCTGCTTTTTTGATTACGCTTCTTCCCTGCCCTTACTTAATAAAGGTAGATTTTGCCAATAAGGAGGCTTGTTTTTGTCAAGACTACCCCAGCGAGGTTTCATTGCTCTCTAGATTCTTAACTGAAACATTGAACATAATATGCCTATTAACATCTTATATGTTTTCAGTATAACTATGCTAGCATGAGCCTTAATGAATGTGAAAAATCAGTCCACAGCCGACTTTTTTACCGTTGACAGATGGATTTGGATAATTTATAAATGAATTCATCTCGAATTTACTGGCCCCCTCAAATTGGGACGAAATCCGCACTCTGGTAGTCGAATGGGGGATTTGATGTGATGCTACAAGCTAATAATTGTGAATTTAAAATAGAATGAAATGCAAGTGGGTGTTCTTAAGCAAATCTCACTTTACTCCTGTTTAGCAAGAGTGTAGACTTCAATTTCACGTAGGCTAGCATAGGATGGTTTTAATACTCGGAAGTAAGTAACTAGGCGGCCAAAAAAATTCTTCCGAATTTTATTGACGACTTTATCATTTGGATCTGGGTTGGTTTTTGAAATAACTTGGTCGTCTACTGTTCGCCGTACTTTGAGGCGCAACATATTTGTTTGAAAGTTTAATCGATCAATCACATATTTAGGTTGAACTCGCATGCCGTCAAGATTGCGGCGTTGTAGAACTGAATGTGCTTGTTTCCACTCCTGGTTTGCAAGATCCCAATAATCAAGGTCAAAACGGAACAGGTTGACGTTGTGTATAATGACTTTCCGTACTTGATAAATTTGGGGGAATTTGAGTCCAAACACTCTGTGGTTTGTAGGATCGACGACCGCAATAGTTCCTAGTTTACCATCGTTAACCGCTGGATCAGAAGCTTCTGTTTTGTTAGATGCTAATGCCAGATTTTTGCTCCATTGTGTTGCTAGCATGCTGGTCGACAAGCAGCCGAATAGGCTGGTGCAAAACAGGATTGTGAGGCTGGTAGATATTCTTTGTGACACGTTCATATTATACCTTTGTGCTGCGAATTGCCAAGTGAATTGGAGGGTTTCTATAAGCTGTGTCGGAAAGTGGCGAGGCCACCCATTGATTTTTGGGCCGAACGTCTTCAATTCTACCACAATTTCGTACGAGTATCATCCCCAGAAAAAAACCAGTAACGTGTGCTATCCAAGCGGTGTGTGTGCTTGGTAGTGAGATGTAAGCATAAAGGATTTGTGTCCCAATCCATAGTAGAAGAACAACAGTTGTTCGTAGTGTGACTACGTAAATTAGGAAAAGACTGCGAACACGGGCGTGGGGAGAAACGACTAAGTGGGCTCCCATTATGCCAGCAATAGCCGCACTTGCACCTATGACGGGAACATCCGATTGGTGCTGGAAAATAGAGAAAATGAACGTTGCTAGGATACCACAAGTGAAATAGAAAAGGAGAAACCGGATCCGCCCAATATGATATTCAAGGNTTGGGCCGAAGACAGCAAGATATAGCATATTGGTAATCAAATGTAGAAAACCCATTTTCCAACGGATGTCATGCAGAAAAAGCGAACATATAAAATTGCGACTGTGACTTAGGAAATATGGAAAGAGTTCNGATGGGATGATGCTATATCTTGNGATTAAATCAACACCGTTAATTATAAAGAGGATTTGATAGGTAAATACNATGAGGTTTAGACTTATGAGGAAATGGACTGCTAAGGGGCGTTTAGGGCTTCTGNTAGGAAGGCACATACTGCGCAAAGGGATAAGCATGNCTATCTTCCTCTAGGCTTCGGGATAGGTAACATCAAATCGATTAACAATGCCCATAATTAGTTCTCTAATTGGAGCTCGTTCAATATCGAAAACCTCTTGTGCCACTCCTGGAGCAGAGCCGACTAGAACAGTATCTCCTTCTCCCGCACCGACGTAGTCGACAGCAANTGTTGGGGTTCTTACTACTTGACCTTGTAAACTAATAGGTTGAACAAGCAGGAGGATTCGTGTTTCATAAGCTGAATGTTTAACGACCGATACGACTTTACCAATTACTTTTGCTAAGTACATTACTATTTATTTGTCTCCGATGTTGTGGTGATAGAGTCAACAAGTCCAACAATTGTTATGTCAGTAGGGATTTCTCGATCCGCGTGGGCAAAAGCAGCATCACCACCACTGACAACGTATACCATATCACCGATACCAGCAATGCCCTCAATGTCAACGGCAACAATGGGAGATCCGACTGGTTCGTGATTTTGTGATATGCGTTGTACGACAAAAAGTCTTAGTCCTNCTAGACTGGGATCTTTTATCGTTGNGACAACTTTGCCAATAATTTTNCCTATATCCATAGATTCTCTTATACTCCAATTNCGTATTCTTCAATTTTAACATGTAACGTGTTTCTGTTAATACCTAGTATCTCCGCTGCTTTGCTACGATTTCCTTTTGCCTTATTCAACACGATTTCAAAAAGTGGCTTTTCCATCGTTCTTCGAATGTTTTGATAAAGAGACTTATCATCCACTCCTGAGTCCAGATAGTCCTCTACTTTGCTTTCAATTATTTGGCGTATATGTGTCTCTTGGCCTGATTCAGCTGCCGTGGTAAATTTAAGTCGCTCACCTAGTAGCTGAGGACAGTGTTCTGGTAATAGGATAGTGCCTGAGCACATAACCAGTCCTTGTTTAATGGTATTCTCTAGTTCGCGAACATTACCTGGCCAGCTGTAATCCATCAGAAGTTCACAGGTTTGATCAGATATGGCTACCTTCGGTTGGCTATACTCATTAGCAAATCGTGTGGTGAAGAGATCTACAAGATCAGGAATATCCTCTTTCCTATCACGGAGAGGTGGGATATAAATTGGTATCACATTCAAGCGGTAATAGAGATCTTCACGGAAAGCGTTCACTGTTACATCCTGTTGAAGTTGACGATTCGTGGCTGCGATCACTCGGACATCTACCTTTCGGGACTGATTCGCTCCGACCGGTTCCACTTCGCGTTCCTGTAAAACGCGCAGTAGTTTCATTTGTGTGTCAGCTGGCAGTTCACCAACTTCATCCAAAAAAATTGTGCCGCCNTTACTCTGTTCAAATTTACCTTGACGGGATGTATCTGCACCNGTGAATGCGCCTTTAACATGACCGAACAATGCACTTTCGATTAGATTNACTGGAATTGCGCTACAGTCGAAAANCACGAATGCTTGATTNACACGAGCACTGTTTTGGTGAATTGCATGTGCGACTAGNTCTTTACCTGTACCACTTTCCCCCATNATTAAGACAGTTTCATCGNTAGTAGCAGANCGACCAATGATCTGGTACACACGGCGCATTTCTANACTTTGTCCAACAATTTGTTNGCTTTGNAACTTNGNNNTGTCATTGTAAGAAAAGCCCTGACTTTCTTTTGCCTGTTGTGTGGCNTTNACGGCACGTTTTGCCGTNTTCNCGACTTCTTTGATATCGAATGGTTTGGTAATATAATCATATGCNCCTTGTTTAGCNGACTCGATGGCTGTTTGCGTNTCACCATGTGCAGTAATCANCACNATCGAGACAGCATNTTGTATTTCAAGTATTTCAGGGATTAGATCTAAACCGCTAATATCTGGCATGAAAATATCAAGGAAGATAGCACTGACGGGATCTGACTCGAGTGATTTTATTGTCTCTTTACCATCACGAGCCTGTAGGGGTAGATAACCTTCTTTTTCCAGTGCCTTTGATAAAACAAAACGAATGCTTTCATCGTCATCGGCGATAAGAATTTTGTGTTTTGTCATTTTACCAGAGTTTCTAGATTGGCTGATGTTGGTGACTAGTAGCTTATCCTCTTACTATGAGTTGGCTATAATGGAATATCATGCAAAAGGTTGTGTCAAGTTAATTGGCTAGTTTCCTACAAATGGATTTAGTTGGTTAAATCGGCATCGTAATAAGGAACGCTGTCCCTTTTGGCGATGTTACATCAACTTCAATTGTACCATTGTGATCTTCAACCATCTGTCGACTAATAGCAAGTCCGAGTCCCGTGCCCTTTGGTTTTGTCGTGTAAAATGGATCAAAAAGTTTGTGAGCTATTTCTGGATTTATCCCACGGCCAGTATCTTCAATACGTAGTTTAATTGCTGCTTGATCAAGATCGAAAGTCGCATTGATAGTTAGTGTGCCATCGTTTTCTATGGACTCAATAGCATTCCGAAAGAGATTGAGCAAAATCTGTTCTATAGCTTCGGGGTTCACTTTAATCTCTGGCAGATATTGTTGGTAGTTTTGTTTGACTTCAATTTGGTGTTGTTTAAGTTGGGGGGTACAGACTTTGAGTGCATCAAAGACCAGCGATTTTAGGTTACACAGTTCAAAATTTTCGGCTTTAGATTTGCCAAAAGTTAGCAATTGTTCAATAACGCGATTAAGGCGATCTACTTCTTTTAAAATCACATCAATATAATCTTGACCATTAGCATCAAAATTTTCTTCGGATTGAAGGAGTTGTGCTGCACCACGAATGCCGCCGAGAGGATTACGAACCTCGTGAGCAACGGTTGTTGCCATTTTCCCCAAAGTTGCTAGGCGTTCTGATTGAACGAGTGAATCAATTACTTGCTGGATTTTTACCCGTTGAGCCATGATTGAGGCAACAACAGTGAGAATCCGAAGTTCATCTTCAGTAGANAACTCGTCNGAACCTTTGTCAATTGCTAAGGTTCCAANGACTTCTTCATCAACAANTAANGGTAAACACCANAAAGCAATTGGGGTTTTAGAAACAACNGAATCGGCAAATGGAAAGTTNTCATCATCTTNTCTCATCCATCTGTGNGGAACACCGATTGGGCGGCCATACTTNAAGACTTGCTCTTGAATAACATCGATCTGTTTCCTATCCCGAGTTTCTGNTTTTGTTAGGCCGAATACNGCTTCAAGATACTGATTTGGCNGATCTTTATTGTNGATATTCAGNTGGGCTTGGTACAATCCCATGCGAGNTGCTAATANTTTGATGACCTGCTGGAAAAAATTNTTAAGATCGTGNGCAGAATTTGCTGATGCGCTGACATCGAAAAGTGTCGATATATCTCGNATTCTCCTCTCAAGATCTTGATTGTNTTGATCGGCTCTNAGGAATTNNTTTTTCACTTCTGTTTCTGTCNTTTTGAGCTTTTGTAGTGTTTGGAGAATACAAAGNGAAATGAAAGGATAAATCATCACNGAAGCCGTGAAATGGACCCAATTATAGACAAAAGCGAGGTAGATAAAGTTAATAGTTGTTGTGATTCCCAACATGAGGAATTGACCAAGACGATTATCGTATCTGCCTGAGAGAGTTATCAGAGCATAATATAGATGGATTACAATATAATAATCTTGGAGNTTNTCAGAGCCATAAATNAAAGCGTTAATTAGAAAGATCAGAAATGTAAGGCAAATCGTTTTCANTTCTGTGGCACTCAGTTCCTAAAATGTGNTGTGANATGAAGATTATACAGTTAATGTGGAATTTTTGTCGNCTTTCATTCCTTCTGTAGGAAATTGTTGAGCATCTTAAGNCCAATTCGACCGCTTTTTTCAAGATGAAATTGNGTGGCAATCAGGTTTTTATGTGCAATTGCGCTNCAAAACTCTACTCCGTAATGNGTCCTACCAATTATNATTTCAGGATCCTCAGGGATTGAATAATATGAATTGACAAAGTAGAAATATCCTGAATTTGGTACATTATTAAAAATCCAATGATTGTGAATCTGTTGCACTTGATTCCAGCCAATTTGTGGTACATTTATCGTTGGTGTGGCTTCGAATTTCTTGACTTGCCCAGAAAGAATACCCAGACAGTCTGTGTCTTCTTCAGCACTGTAATCAAATAAAATTTGGATGCCAATACAGATACCCAACATCAATTTTCCAGATTCATAGGACTCAAGTAGTACCTGAGAAAGTCCTGTTTCATGGAGTGTGTCCATTGTGGACTTAGCTGCCCCAACACCAGGGAAAATTATTTTCTGCGATGCTAGGATTTTTTGCGGATTTGCTGTGATTTGGCATCGATAACCCAAAAAATTTACGGCATGGGCTACACTCGCCAAGTTTCCGGCATTATAATCAATAATAGCGATCACGATATTTCTTTAGGGTTCACTCTTTTGTTAATCGATTTGGATTATGGCCTATAACTGATCTATTTGTTTGTACAAATTGATCAGTTCGATCGCCGCTGTTGCGGCTTCGGAGCCTTTGTTACCTGATTTTGCTCCCGCACGTTCAATTGCTTGATTAATGGTGTCAGTTGTAATAATCCCAAAAATTGTTGGGATGCCAGTTGCATACGAAACTTGTGCAATGCCAGACGCACTCTCACCTGCAACGTAATCAAAATGGGGGGTTGCTCCTCGGATTACAGCACCAAGACAGATAATAGCATTGAATTTNCCTNTATCTGCGAGGCGCTTAGCCGTGGAAGGGATTTCATACGAACCTGGTGTGCGGAACACAGAAACATCATCCAAATCTACACCGTGACGTTTGAGTGTGTCAAGCGCACCTTCAAGCAATCTGTCAGTGATGAAACTGTTAAATCGGCTGACAACAATTGCAAATGTTAACCCACTACCAATTAGATTCCCCTCATAAATTTTTGGCATGTTTCTTTNTCCTTTGCCTAATTAATTGTNCATTTTTTGAAGAATCAGATGACCTAGCTTCGATCGTTTTGTTTCAAGNTATCGACAGTTGAATTGCTGGGGAGAGACCTCNATNGGCACGCGTTCGACAACTTCNAGATTATACCCATCAAGGCCGCTGATCTTNCGTGGGTTATTTGTCATNAGATGCATTTTACTAACGCCAAGATCNGATAAAATTTGAGCCCCGATTCCATAGTCTCTGAGATCTGGTGGAAACCCAAGTNTTTCATTGGCTTCAACTGTATCAAGTCCTTCTANATCTTGGAGTTGGTAGGCACGTATCTTATTGCCAAGTCCCATCCCACGACCTTCCTGNCGCATGTAAAGTATTANGCCNCAACCTGATTCTTCAATGGNTTTCATCGCGTATTCTAGTTGTNGTCCACAATCACAGCGTAGCGACCCAAAAATATCACCTGTTAGGCATTGTGANTGAACTCGGACTAAAATTGGTTCTCCCGAAATNATTTNGCCTTTAACCAATGCNATNTGNGTTTTTGCATCGTTTGTGCTTTCNTANGTGTAAAGCNTGAAATCACCATTTCGGGTTGGNAGGCTAGCNTCAGCAATCCGNTTNACGAGTGATTCCTTTTGGTGTCGAAACGCAATTAAATCAGCAATATTGACAATTTTNAGTTTATGTAGAGAAGCAAAATCAAGGAGTTCGGGAGTGCGTGCCATTGTACCNTCATCATTTAAAATTTCACAGATAACACCAGCGGGATATAANCCAGCGAGATGAGCGANATCAACAGCGGCTTCTGTATGACCCGCACGTCTGAGAACNCCACCTTCGNTTGCTTGAAGCGGNAAAATNTGACCGGGGCGCATGAAGTCGGTCGCGGTTGCATCTGGNTCAATGAATCGTCTTATTGTCATCGCTCGTTCATAGGCTGATATGCCTGTTTTAACGCCTTTAACATCAATTGTTACTGAAAAAGCTGTACGCATAGTTTCGTTATTTTGATTNACCATTAATGGTAAATTTAGTTCTGACAGTCGATTCGTTGTTGCAGGTAGGCAAATCATTCCCCGNCCATGCTTTAACATGAAATTNACAGCTTCNGATGTAACCTTTTCAGCTGCCATGACCANGTCTCCCTCGTTTTCACGATCAGGATCATCTACAACAATAATAATNTCACCATTTTGTATGGCATCAATTGCTTCTGGAATAGTGTTGAATCCACTCATTTTGTGTTTTTTCTTGAGCATTAACTAGATGATTGGTTAGTTTGTGCCTTGGAAGCTAACAGCCGTTCAACGTAGCGACCAATCAGATCTACTTCGATATTAACCTGGTCTTCTATTTGCTTCTGTCCCATGGTAGTTACTTCTTTTGTGTGAGGAATTAGNGATATCTCAAAAGAGTCGTCTAACAGGTTGGCAATTGTTAAGCTGACACCATCAACGGTAATTGAACCTTTATAAACAATGTATGGCATTGATTTTAGCGAAATTGACACACGCATGAGAGAAGAATCGCCTTCGTCCTTCCAGCCGATGATTTTGCCAACTTCATCGACGTGCCCTTGNACAAGATGTCCGTTAACACGATCGACAAGTCGAACTGATCTCTCTAAATTTACCNGTGAGCCAACCTTAAGATTNCCTAAATTNGTTAACCGTAATGTTTCGGCGGAAATATCCGCATTGAANCTNTCCANAGTNAGATTTGTAACNGTTAGGCAAGCGCCGTTAACAGCAATGCTGTCGCCGATTTTGCTGTTTTCTAAGGTTTTTTTTGCCTCAATTTCGATTCTGGCAGATTGGGGTAATCTNTCAACTAGTTGAACTATCCCAACTTCTTCTACNATTCCNGTAAACATAGGNTTAGTTAAGATATCCTTCAACTAGGAAGTCCNCACCAATTTTTGTGAATTCCCAATTATGAATATCGATTGCCTCCGACAAATTTGNGATTCCGTNACCTCCTATTACNCCCGGAGCANTNTTCCCTCCAATCAATTTTGGAGCAATGAAAAACATGACCTTATCAACGATACCTGTGTGTAATGCAGAAGAGTGNATCTCGCTGCCNCCNTCGANAAGNACACTAGTTATGCCAAGTTCCATTAATTTATTCATCAAGGATNTTAGGCAAACTCGCTTACTATTGGAGTCTACAATTAGNACGTTTGCGCCTGCAGATTTAAGTTCTTCAATTTTTGTTCTNGGCGCAAATTNGGTTGTTGCAACNATGACCTNTGCATTACTTTCTGTGTTGAAGATTTTTGCTTTGNTTGGTGTGCGACAGAATGAATCAACAATGATCCGAATTGGATCNTGACTATCTCGATTGGGNAACCGTGTNGTCAAGGATGGATTGTCTTCAAGTATGGTCCCAATTCCAACAAGTATAGCATCGACCTTGTCCCNAAGTTCATGTCCTTTTTGACGGGNTGCTGATGAGGTAATCCATTGAGATTTTCTNGTANCGGTTGCAATTTTTCCATCAAGGCTGGTTGCTGCTTTNAGGATTACAAACGGTTGTTTCACCACCATATTTTTAATNAAGATCTCGTTTAACTGATATGCTTCATCGTGGCAGAGACCAACTTCCACCTCTATTCCTGATTGACGAATTTGTTTTATNCCNTTACCNGCTACTATTGGATTGGGATCTTCGATGGCAACGAATATTTTGTTGATTTCTGATTGNACAATCATNTCAGTGCAGGGTGGTGTCTTTCCCCAATGGCAACATGGTTCTAGTGTTACATACATTGTAGCACCNCGAGTAGAGCCTTTTGCCTGATCCAAAGCCTGTGGNTCAGCATGCGGCGTGCCAGCTTGTTTATGGTAGCCTTCACCAACAATTTGANCCGAATTGACGATTANCGCCCCTACCATTGGATTAGGACTTGTCCGTCCACTGGCTTTGGCTGCTAGGTCTATAGCTCGACGCATGAAATGCTGGTCTACTTCTGAAAACCCCATTTCCCCATATTATATCATAGCCGATTTTCCGAATCAAAACAGANTTCTATTCATTTTGGATAGCGTGNTTAATNTGGCTATATATAGACTCCCAGTCTTGACGCGAATGGCTGATAAGAATCAGCCGATCTGTTTCCTGTAGTTCGAGGTCTGCAGTAGGATTGATCCAAGGTTGATTATCACGAATAATGCCAACCAGAACAAGTTGTATCTTAAGCTCGACCAGAAAAGACTGAAGATTGTTAACAGTCATAGGTCTGAGTGAAATGATTTCTTCGATTGGTTCAGTGTAAAGTTCGCTTCCTTCTGCTTGTGTTAGTAATTCTGATACTGCTGGTGCCAGTCCGCGATCTCGGATTTCTTGTGCTAGCAACTTAGCCCCGATATTTTGTGTTGGGATAACTGCGGAACAACGAAGTGGCTCAAAAAGTGTCAAATGCTCAACACTGCTACATTCTGCAATTACACGGATGCTGGGATTAAGTTGTTCAATCATTGAAACTGTTGCTGCCGTTAAGGCATCAGCAGATCGACGATCCGAAGCGCTCGAAAGAACGAGAGCGACGTAAGCTTCCTTGACATTTGCGCGTTGGAGTGTGTCCATTTGTATTGATGATCCATGAATAAAATGAACTTTTTCTCTTCTAAATGGGAGTTCTTGGAGAGTATCTGCAATGATAACGATTTCTCTCTCTGCACATAATGGGTCTGATGATAGCTGATCAATTATGGCACCCACAGTTAGTTCATCCGGGAAGTTAACTACGATTATATGTTTTCCTAGACTGTCTCGTAAGTCCGAAAATCCACGCCGTCGTTCGTTAGCTCCTTCAACGGTTAAATCAACCACCTGAGTGACTAAGTAAGGGAAGGAAGCTAATCCAATGAAATATAGTAAGATCATCGTGGCTAATCTGCCTTGAATTGTCTTGGCTGAAATATCACCATAGCCAACTGTGGTGATGGTGGTGAAACTAAGCCAAAACGAATCCCAAATGCTAACGTCTTGCACTTGTTTCTCAAAGTAATAAAAGGTGCCGGAATTGATCATGATACAAACCATTACAATGCCGATGGTAATCATGACACGTCGAATATAACGGTTTTGANTCCGGCGATGTAAACGTCGCAACATTCGTAAGATAGAAAACATTTTCGATCTCTTGCTCCTAATGGTCTAATACCGNTTTTTGGCCTTGACGATTTTACGTGGTGTCAAGTATATTCTTGAGATTATGTTGATGGAAAAAGAAATGACGTCTGTTCAGTTGTCCGCTTTNCGACGTATTCCTGCTATCGAAAAGCTATTAGCTTCTCAATCCTTTCTTATTATTCAAAACGAGTTTTCGCGGAATCTGATAACAGAAGTNTTGCGATCCGTTATTTTAGATATCCGTCGGCAGATAGTATGTACGCCAGAAGTGGAGGATATACCGGATGAGTCAATGATTGCTGAGATGGTTCAGGCGCGACTTAGATCAATCATGACACAGAATTTACAACCGATTGTCAACGTAACTGGTACGATTACACATACAAATCTGGGTAGGTCAATACTGAGTGATGAGGCTCGTGAAAGTTTGGTCGAGGCGGCAAAGAACTACGTTAGCTTAGAATTTGATCTNANCTCTGGTAAAAGAGGACATCGAGACCGCATTACAGAGCCGCTGTTGCAGCAACTTACTGGATGTCAAGCCTCAACGGTTGTTAACAACAATGCTGCGGCAGTTTTTCTNGTACTCAATACNTTTGCTCGGGATAGAGAAGTGGTTGTTTCACGTGGAGAATTAATAGAGATTGGCGGATCATTCAGGATCCCAGATGTTATGGAATCCAGCGGCACTATCCTGAAAGAGGTTGGTACAACGAATCGAACCCATTTGGAAGATTATGAAAAAGCAATTAATGAAAATACTGCNNTTCTTTTNAAAGTCCATCCNAGCAATTATCAAATTGTTGGGTTCACGGANATGCCNGCNATACATGAAATTGTCGAACTCGGACGGCAATATGATATCCCTACNGTAGAAGATTTGGGTAGTGGATCACTTATTGATTTGACCGAATATAGTTTGCCAAANGAGCCGGTTGTGCGTGACCGGATTGATGCAGGTGTTGACCTTGTCTTGTTTAGTGGGGATAAATTGCTAGGTGGACCNCANGCTGGTATCATTGTTGGGAAAGATGAGATGATCAAGAGAATCCGAAAAAATCCAGTCATGCGCGCCTTGCGCGTCGGAAAACTGACAATTGCTGCTCTAGAAGCCACGCTAAGATTATATCTTAATGATCTTAGTTTGGATAAGAAACTGCCNATGCTTCATTGGTACACACGCCCACTTGACGAACTCCAGCAGGTGGGTAATCAATTGCTAAGACGGTTGGNGGAGATCTTCAAGGAAGAAATNCAAGTTAGCATTGAGAAGAGCCTCGCTCAAATTGGTAGTGGATCTTTACCTGTNGCTAATTTGCCGAGTTTGGCAATTATATTGAAGTCAGANCGANTATCTGCTGATTCAATCGCTGAANGCTTNCGTAACCAGCCAAGATCNGTNATTGGTCGAGTTAAGGATGACTGTTTTTGGATTGATCTTCGAACAGTCNACGATCGAGAAATTCAGTGGATCTGCGAAGCTGCAAGNTCAATCAATAAAAAGGNGNACACAGAAAATNCATGANAATCGACTGGTTTTATTTNCGAAGATCTTGAACTTCCTGCCAGAAAGCGCAAGAGGTTCTTGACGTAAACAGTTTTCAAGTTGCACAGTATAGTTACGCAAATAAGGAAAAAATCGACGNAANTTCTGCGTGGGAGNTAATTCATGGTGCTTCACGNGTCTACGTAGCCAAGGGTAACAAAATCGAGGTTTTTACTCCNGGANAAACAGATAGATNGATAATTCTAATGGCTTCGCTTGGTCGTAGTGGNAATTTGCGAGCTCCNACNCTACAAATTGGTCAGATATTTTGTGTTGGGTATAGNCANGAACTGTACCAGATGATCGGTNGGGATACCCTGAGTACAACAGAATAGAACTGGTCAGGTCAGACCAAACCTTTCCATTTTCGCAAAAACCATTCGGATCCAAGTAATCCNGCTGCAAGAATTAATATAATTGGACTATCCCAGAGATCTTTTTCCTCGGTAGCAAAGACTGGTTCTTTTTGATCCTCAATTTGATCTGGTAATGATCTCGCTTTTTCGATGGGGAAGTATATACCATTCGTTTGNNTTGCTAGTGATGTCAATAATCTGCGGTTGAGTCGTGGATTCTCAAATTCAGTAACTTGTTGCTCAGAAAAGACTGTGATTTTATCTTCTCCGATAGATACACCATCAAAGGTTCCTGATGCTTTCAGTGTGTATTTGCCCTCCTTATCTGCCAAGAATTTCGCCGTATATCTACCAGGCACTGAATTNTCTTGATCAGTTCGAATCTGGAAAACTTTATTGTTGGGCAGTGTAACATCAAGCTTAAGATTTGCTGTGTTAAAGGGCTGGTACGTTTTATCATAAGTGTAAATGGTCGCTNTGATTTCTTCACCAATCAGATATGTGCTTTTATCAGCAATAATGTGGATCTGTTTAGCAGAGGATTGGCTTGCCAACCAACGAATTGCTTGTCCCCAGAANCGAGNATAGCTGTNGTCCTCATNTTTGAAACCCCATACCCCAAANCCCCAATTCCATANGCCTTCAGCAGCAATTAACANACTCTTTCCAAGGCCATACGGTTGAAAAACAATGATTGGTTCGGTTAATGTAGGATGGTGNAATTCAGCCAGTGTTGTNGCTCCACCTCTGAGTTGAAACCCGCTAATTCGNCTTGAAAGTGGGGGCAAATCCNGCCAGATAGTATCGTTTAATTCGCTTGTTTTTCCAAGTTGCATAATGGGATGGAATTTACCTTGTGTTGTTAAGCGTAGCGAGAAATCCTGATCCCANGAACGNCAACCAGTTAAAGGTGAAACGATTGGCAGCAAATCAGCCANCTCTGAACGTCCTAAGCCTTTTNTNCCTAGTGAGTTTTTACCTCCTAAAAACACGATTGATTTGCTGTGCTNCNCAACAAANATCTTAATTAGTTGTTGTTGGTTTGAGGTAAGTTCATTTGCCTTGATATCACCAATAATAAGNACATCATAAGCAAGNAATTCTGCTTCACTTCGTGGGAACTTTGNCTGGATTNGTGANCTCNNTTTTGCCAGTGATAGAACTANACAGGTTGCTTCTATGTTTGGATCTTTTTCCAAGACGCGTTTTAAGAAAGCGTAATCCCAGCGAGGAAGGCCATCGACGTAGAGGACACGGAGTTGTGATCGGACAATCTTGAGGCTGAATTTTTTCTGGTTATTTTCGGTTGTTATTTCNTTGTCTAATACNGGTAGCGAAACAAGATATTGAAGCATTCCTTCCTNTTTGGGNATAACAGTAAAGGTANCAATCTGGTCTNTCTGATTCGCCAGAGTAGTTGTTTCTNTGCCTATAATACGATCGTTCTGTTTAAGCATCAGACGGATTTTCGCACCTGTATAACCATTGTTGCGTATGGTTACCTTGATTGTTGTTTCATGATCAAGATAACTTACNGGATCAGNTTCGATCCTGATAATTCCNAGATCGTTCTGTGGGTTNGGATTACCAACACCAATAGGGTAAATTGGNACCTTTANGTCCACAAGTTGGTNNACGTCAAATTTTGACGCNTTGTGTTCTCCGTCAGTAATTAATACGATACCAGAGATTGCTTGTCCTCGCCATTCATTGATNGCAGTTTGAATGGATTTGGTAATGTCGGTTAGTCCTGTCCCCGTGTGGATTTCAAGAGTTTTTCCAGTAATTCGTTCAAGGTTTTGATCAAACTGGTAAATATGCGTAGTAAAACGATCATTGAGCTGTTTAACGAAATCACTATCCTGACTGAACAGCAACTGATTCACTGGAAACATACGGTCGACTTTCTCATCGTTGTATGATACGTCCCGGATTTTCATGCTTTTGGATCTATCAGCTAAAATGAGTAGGTTATTCGGAGGCGTAATATCTATCTGCTGAACTAAAACTGGTTCAAGTAGGCAAACGAGAAGGATAGTTGCAGCTAGGATTCTTAGGCAGATAAGAATTGCGCGTACTCTTGTCGTAACTGGACTTTTAAGCCGGATATAAACGAATGATGTTATACCGATAACCATGGCTAAGACTAGAATTACCTGCCACAATTGCCAGAAATAAGCAAACCGCATAAGGGGCCTTTATTACAATTATATTGAGGTGGGATAGTTAACGAATTACTGTGCAACAAGAATCCTCTCCCGAAAGACTAAAGAGAGAATTAGAAAATTAAAAGGAGAGAGTAAGCAGTTGTTACCTATACGCTAAAAGATTCACCACAACCACATGTTGAGTTTGCGTTTGGATTCGTGATTTTGAACCCAGATTCCATCAAACCATCATTGAAATCGAGAGTCGATCCGGCAAGATAAAGTAGGCTACGTGGATCGATCAAAACCTTCAATCCGTTATGCTCAGCGATTTTGTCATTGCTCTTTAGCTCGTCGAAGCCGAGTTCATACTGAAAGCCAGAGCATCCACCACCGACAACTTTCATGCGTAAACCGTGTTCTTTGTCTTTTTCAAGATTGTCTTCTGCTGATTGTTCTAGCAGTAAGAGCGCCTTTTCTGCTGCAGTGTCTGTTACTATAACCATTATAGCTCCTCTTGGTTTCTCCACTTAAAGAGACATCCGAATACGAATTATAGTTAAATTATGGACAAATGTCAAATTTAATAAAGGATTTACATTAGCTGTGAGACTAATGTATAATCTGGATTAGTCCCAAAAGCCGAATAGAGCCGAAAAACGTGTATGGCACCAGAAGATAATGTCGAAATTTCTNTCGTTGTTCCTTTGTTGAATGAGGTTGAGAACCTACCTGANCTCTATGATCGGCTCTGTGATNCACTGTNANAGCTNAAGAGAACTTACGAAATTATTTTTATTGATGACGGTAGTATTGATGAAAGTTTCTATGTCTTGAAAGAGATTGCTTCTGCTGATCCAAATGTGCAGGTCATTCGTTTTAGACGTAACTTTGGTCAGACTGCGGCTATGAGTGCGGGCTTCGACCATTCGCAAGGTAGTGTCATTATACCAATAGATGCGGATTTACAAAATGATCCTAACGATATACAGTTGTTGCTCAATAAGATTGAAGAAGGTTACGATATTGTCAGCGGCTGGCGTGCGAACCGGAAGGATGGATTTGTTCTTAGGCGATTGCCGTCAATGCTTGCTAATCGTTTGATAGTTCGCCTGACTGGTGTCAAACTCCACGATTTCGGATGTACACTCAAGGCTTATCGTCGTGATGTAATTGAAAATATCCGTCTCTATGGGGAACTGCACCGCTTCATTCCCGTGCTTGGGAACCTTATTGGGGCGAAGATCACGGAAATTAAGGTCAACCATTATCCCCGTACACGCGGCCAGTCAAAATATGGGATTTCTCGTACTGTGCGCGTGATGTTGGATTTGGTTATGATTCGGTTTCTTATGAGCTACTCTACGAGACCGATTCAAATCTTTGGGTTGATGGGGAGTCTCTCCTTTGGTGCTGGGTTTGTGACATCCGCTTACCTTTCAGTCGGCAAGCTCTTTTTTCCCGGAGGAAGGAAGGAAGGGTGGCTCTCTTACCTCTACTCTGAGACAAGCTTAAACGAGCGCATGCCGATGTTAGTCCTTAGTGTGCTTTTATTGTTTACAGGTGTCCAATTGATCTCAATGGGATTGATTGGGGAACTCGTTATTCGTACATACCATGAATCTCAAAGCAAACCGATTTATGTGATTCGCGAAATTGTCAAACATGAAAATGGAGAAGGATGAGAGACTATATTTTATTAGTAATCAACGTTCTCCTGACGGTGATTGGACAAATTCTCATGAAGCAGGGAATGACTAAAGTTGGTGAGATCGATGGTTCGTTGAGAGATGTAGCGCCTAAGCTTATCCAAGCTTTTACGAATCCATTTGTTATTAGTGGTATCAGTATTTATGGGTTTACCACTATGCTTTGGCTGATTATTCTCTCGCGTGTTAAGCTTAGTATTGCCTATCCGATGCTCAGCCTTGGCTACCTTTTTTCGATATTCTTTGCTTGGTTGTTGTTCAAGGAATCTGTGCCAAAAGCGCGGATTCTTGGCGCAATTATTATTTGTTTGGGTGTGTATTTTGTGGCTAGCAGTGAGTGACCTACATTTGTGGTAGTCACATCCGCACATGTAGAATCTGACCATCCATTTTATTGTTTGCTCCAGACGGAAATGTGCTGACAGTCTGCATTTTAACAGCTAGAGAAAGGGAATAGGAAGTTATCGAATTCGAATTGTGGTATAGAAAACTTGATTAAGGAAAAACTATATGATCGACTTCTCAGAATACATACGCAGTATTCCGGATTTTCCAGAAAAAGGTGTTGTTTTTAAAGATATTACTCCATTGCTCGGGGATGCCAAGGTGTTTCGAGCTGTTATTGATGTTTTCGTCGAAGAATATAGAGATCGAAATATAGACATGATTGCTGGGATTGATGCACGTGGATTCATTTTAGGTAGTGCTTTGGCTTACCAACTTGGGGTTGGTTTTGTCCCGATTCGAAAGAGTGGGAAATTGCCATATAAAACTTACGAGGCAANTTATCAACTCGAGTATGGTAGNGGTAGTACACTGGCAATTCATCAGGATGCCTTTTCTAAAGGAAGCCGAGTTGTTATTTGCGACGATGTGATTGCTACCGGAGGGACACTTGCGGCAACGATTAATTTGGTTGAAAAGCTTGGTGCAGATTTAGTCGGAATTGCTGTACTGATTGAGCTNGCGTTTCTTAACGGNCGTGAAAAGTTTATTCACGAGAACATCTTTTCTCTAATTGAATTTTAGAGGGTAGTGTGATATACTTATGACTTGATAATTTTCAGGCAAAAAGTTTTGCACGCCTGTAGCTCAGGGGATAGAGCAGGGGCTTCCTAAGCCTCGTGTCGGGGGTTCAAATCCTCCCAGGCGTATTATTTATTGGAGAAATTTAATGTATAATTTTAGTGCTTGGAAGCTNGCTTTAATTCTAACCGTACTTTTATTTTCGATTTTGTATTTGCTTCCGACTACTTATGACAAGCTATATGGTTACCTTCCCCTCTGGATGCAGGAGGGACTGCCTGTATTTGATGTTGTCGACGANCATACGCTAAAGATTAGTCTGAAGGAAACTGATGAATTTAGGTATCCTTCAGGAAAGAATTATAGGAAAGTAGTAAATGAACTTTCTGATGTCTTAGATAGTCAAATCAATAAGTTCGGCTTGTCTGAAGCGGAAGGAGATTATATCTTTGAAACCACAGCAGATCGCGAATTTTACGTAAGATTTCTCTCTGAAAAGGCAAAAACAAAGAAGATCACGGTAGGTGATCTAAACCTTTATGGTAGTATGCCTGTTGCTNTTCGTCGTATGCTTCCCGATAGTCGTCTTAAACAAGGGTTGGATTTGGCTGGAGGTGTTCANCTTGTACTAGNAGTCGACGTTGAAAAATCAATAGAAGCTATGATTAGAAATCGTGTGGATGTAATACCGAGCAGAATGCGTNCTGAAAAAATTCGTTGCCGAAAAGGTAATGTCTATGGTGGTTTTAGTGTNCAAGCGACGTTTGATAAACCGGTAANTCAGGATGATTTNGAAAATCAGTTTGCTGACATTGGATTGGGCTTGTANCGATTTGAGCAGGAGGGAAACAAGGNTGTTATTTCTGTACGATACGCGGATGTTGCAGATTCAGAAGATGGGGCNAGTACCAGTCAAGTAATCAGTAAACGCTTGCGAGATGAAAAAACACTGTGGAAAGTTTCACCGGGTAGTATTGAAGTTACCGATTACTGGCTGAAAGCCTCTGTTAGTATTCCCACCAACCGTATTGCAGATGTTGTCAAGAAAGAAGAATATCTCTCTACTGCCAAAGNAATTCTCAATAATCTACGGTATTTTAATGAACCGAGTGAAGAGAGCTCGTCTTCAGATACACAGATTGTTTATCGAATTCGCATAGATTCGGATCAGATAACTGAGTATAAGAATGAATCAATAGATCAGGTTCGGACAGTTTTGGATCAACGTGTAGATGCCTTTGGTGTGGCTTCACCATCAATTCGACGTGAAGCAAATCGGCCTCGTATCGTGGTAGAGTTACCGGGGGCTAAGGATTCTTCTGGGCCGCTCAGAATTGTTAAGACGATGGGACTGTTAGAATTTAAACTGGTCGAGAAAAACCCAAGTGGTGGTGGCAGTTGGTATGGGTTGGCCAATACTCCACTTCCCGACAAGATTCCTGAAGGTGCTAAAATCTACTATGGAAAAGTGGGACGTTCTGAAGAGTCTGACGGCTGGTATGTTCTGAAGGACCAAGTCTTGTTGACAGGTGATCAAATTGCTGATGCTTACCCTGATACAGGTGTCACAGGATTTGAGAGAACTGTAGCGTTGCGGTTTGATCGAGGTGGAAGAGGGAAATTCGCTGAAGTTACAACGGATAATGTTGGAGAATCTTTGGCTGTTCTTCTCGATGGAAGAGTTCAGTCTGCTCCTACAATTCAGGAACCAATTATAGGGGGAACTGCGTCGATCTCTGGCAACTTCACTTTCGAAGACGCCGAGTATTTGGCTAATATTTTGAAATCAGGGGCATTCCCGGTGGGAGTAAGGATTGCTGAGGAACGGACTGTGGGACCGACGCTTGGACAGCGGTCAATTGACAATGGTAAACGGGCTTTTGTGATGGGAATGATGTTGGTTGTGATATTTATCTTGGTTTACTACAAAATGTCTGGTTTAGTTGCTGTGATTGCTTTGTCCTTCAATATGCTGATTGTTCTTGCTGCTCTCGCTGGGTTTGGTGCCGCACTGACTCTGCCAGGAATTGCCGGCTTAGTACTTACCATTGGGATGTCGGTTGATGCCAATGTTCTGATTTTTGAGCGAATTCGTGAAGAATTGCGTACGGGTAAATCGGTATGGTCAGCGATTGAGAGTGGATATCAACGCGCATTTTGGACGATTCTGGATGCTAACCTGACAACGCTTGCCGTTGCCGCAGTTTTATATAATTTTGGTACTGGGCCAGTTAAAGGATTTGCTATTACACTCGGTATCGGAATTCTTGCTAGCATGTTTACTGCTATTGTGGTGACACGAGAAATTTATGGTTGGATGATTGGGAAAAAGCGATTGGAAAAACTAAGTATTTAAGGAGACTCAAGAATTGGAATTNTTAAGGGACACGGAAATTGATTTTCTCGGGAAAAGATACGTCGGTTTCATGTTATCTATGGCCTTAATCCTTGCTGGAATCATCTCCTTGGTTTTGAATGGAGGACCTCGTCTCGGTATAGACTTTAGTGGGGGAGTAAAAATTCGTGCCCAATTTGATCAGGTGACTTATGACCAATTGAAGAGAAAACTGACTGAACTTGGTTATCCCCTAGCATCTATTCAACTCGATCAAGCGAAAAAGGAAGCTACTATCTCTGTCTCTGGGACGGATATTGATCGAGGTGATATGAGTGTTGGTCAAGCAGTAGCCAATGGGTTGCTTTCCGCTGATGATGGTTCTTTGAAAATTGTTGAGGGCGGACTGAATATTTCTGAGGTTGGACCAAGTGTTGGAAAAGATTTGACATGGGCTGCATCGTGGTCAATTTTGGTTTCAATCTTAATTTTGCTTGCATATATTTCTTTCCGATTCCAGTTTCAGTTTGGTGTTGGGGCAATTATCGCACTCATCCATGATGTGTTGATTACACTTGGAATTTTCTCTCTGTGTAAAATTGAGATCAATCTTCCAACTGTTGCTGCCTTTTTGACTATAATTGGTTACTCATTGAACGATACGATTGTTGTTTTTGATCGGATACGTGAAAATCAAGGTGCAATGAAAGAAGGTACAGACAACTTACACATTTTGAATAAGAGTATTAATCAATCTCTCAGTCGAACAGTTATTACATCATTGACCACGTTAGCTGTTGTATTGGTGATTTATTTTTACTCAGCTGCTGGTGAGGAAATAAATACCTTCGCGCTAGCATTGATTATCGGTGTCTTGNTTGGTACATATTCATCGATTTTCGTTGCAAGTCCAATAGTCCATATTTGGAAACAGAAGTTCACGTAAACACACCTCAGGTTTTCTAAAGTAACGCATGTTGTGTTTAGTGAGTCTTTAACAAACAAAATTNAGTGTCTATGGCTCCCGAACTGACATTTGCCAGGATTATATCTCTTTTAATTCCGGGATTTACGCAACTTATTGATCGTCGTCTTCCTAAAGCTATTGACATTGTCTTAATTCAAGCCTTTTTGGTTTATCCTATATATCATCAAGTTGATACGTTGAATGTTATTGGATTGATTGCCTACCCTGTATTGTGGATCTACAGTGCCGTTGATGCTATTAGTACACACAACTTTCCGATTGTNGCAAAAGACGAGACTGTTTTTCTGTACAGTCAAGTCGTTAGCCTTATTTTGATTTTTGGTATTCTTCTTGAAATTGTAATTCTTCTCGCATTTCTGTTTACTGCCTTAAGTCCGCAACCAGATCAACAGTTAGCACAAACTTTTCCAGTAGAGTTACAGGACCAATCACTTGTTCAAAGTCCAGAAAGACCGAGGATTGAGAAAGCTAAGTCGGGGTACGAAAAACCAGTTCCAGGTGATTCGCGATCCAATAGAGTAACAACATCCTCAGATGTAGGTTTGACTCAAGCAGATACAGAGATAGAGGAGAACGTGCCCGATGAATTTAATACTAAGACAAAGACGGAGAAATTAGATTTTGTTGTAGTGGTTGCTACATTTGATAGTCGACAAAGAGCTGAGAGACAAAAGCAAGATCTGGCGGAAAGTCCAAACATAGAAATTAAGGGAGTTGGTGAGAAATATCTGGTCATTATTACCGGATTTGATACGGAAGATGAGGCACGGATGGAACAGGAAAAACATTTAGAGAAATTCAAGGATTGCTACATTGCAAGGTCCAAAAACCCTGCCGTTAAAATTTTCTTCTGATTGATCATATGGGAAACATCTTATGGCTTGTTGTGCTAGGGTGTCTGTTTGTAGGGGTGGGTGTTGGGATTCTGATTGCCAAGCTAAGTAATCAAATTCACAAGCGACATTGGCAAACGCAAGCAGAGCAGGAACAAATCGGTGTTTTGACACAAAAGCTGGTTCACGAAATTCGGAACCCTCTGAACGGTATCAGTATGAATCTTCAGCTTTTAGATGAAGATTTTTCCCAAGGACATGAAAATGGTGTGGATTTAACCAATAGAGTTCATCGTGTTCGTAAAGAAGTTGACCGGCTTGATTTAATATTGACAAATTTTCGTCGATACGCGAAATTACCCCCACCAAAATTTGAGTTATCCAAGCCGATAGAATTAATGGAGGAAGTTCTTGCCTTCAACGAACCGGAAATCCAAAGCCAAAATATTGAAATTAACCGTGATATTGAGGCTTTGCCTCTTGTTGAGCTTGACCCGGTCCAATTCAAACAGGTATTTCTTAACTTGATTATCAATGCTAGCCAATCAATGAAAAATGGTGGTGTATTGACTATTCGAGTTAAAAGCTTAGCCAATGAATTGCTAATCGAAGTTCAAGACACTGGTGATGGTATTGAGGCAGTTTATGTCNATAAAATCTTTGATCTTTTCTTCTCAACAAGGAAAGAAGGAACAGGAGTGGGACTTGCAATTGTAAAGCAGATAGTAGAATCGCATGGTGGTANCATCAATGTTNAGAGTAGTCCTGGAANCGGTGCAAAATTCTCNATTCGAATACCTGTAACACAAAATANATGAGCGCAAAGATTCTGGTTGTAGATGATGAAAAATCAAGTGTAGAAGCAACGGTAGAAGCCCTCGAGCGTGAAGGGTATGATCTCTATGCCGCAGCGGGTGGTCGAGAGGCCTTGAAGACGCTTGAGGAAGAGAGGATTGATGTCGTTATTACGGATCTGCAGATGCCAGATTTAAGCGGTATCGAGCTTTTGACCAACATTCGCGACCGCGCGCCAGATACACAGGTCATTATCTTAACTGGTTATGGNACAGTTGATAGCGCGGTTGAGGCGATGCATGCTGGGGCGGTATCGTATCTGCAAAAACCAGTGAATATTGATATTCTTCGTCAAACCGTTCGAAATGCGTTAGAGAAATGGGCNCTCTTCATTCAAAATGTGAACTTNCGCCAGCAACTTGATGATAAGTTTGGATTTGATAANATCATTGGNCATTCAAAGCCTATGATTGAGCTTTTTCGNCTCACCCAACAAGTGGCTCCAACAAATGCGACGGTGCTTNTTACAGGTGAAAATGGTGTTGGTAAAGAGTTGATTGCTAAAGCTATACATAATCATAGTCGTCGNGCAGATAAGCCATATAAGGCGNTTAACTGTGCTGCACTNACGCCAACTTTGCTTGAAAGCGAGCTTTTTGGGCATGAACGGGGCGCATTCACCGGCGCGACAAGCAGAAAATTGGGTATCTTTGAACAAACTCATGAAGGAACACTTGTGCTTGATGAAATTGGTGAAATGGGACTTGAAGCCCAAGTTCGCTTCCTNCGCGTCTTAGAGCAGGGCGAATTTACCAGAGTTGGTGGTGACAAAACAATCACAGTTGATGTTCGTATTATTGCTGCTACTAATAGAGACTTGGAGGAAGCAGTGACGAACAAGGATTTTCGATCAGACTTGTATCACCGTATCAATAGATTTCGGCTGAGAGTACCACCGCTTCGTGAAAGGCGTGAAGATATTCCGCTGCTGGTTGATGCCTTCATCAAAGAGTTAAGTCGTGAGCATGTTAAACCAGTCTCGGAAATCACTGCTGAAGCGATGGATTATCTAAAAAAACAAGATTGGTNGGGCAACGTTCGTGAATTGCGTAATACAATTGAAACCGCTGTTATCCTGACGACGACAGAGTCAATTTCGATTGAANATTTTTTTACTGATANNCATAAGATCCCACAGCAACATAAGATNCCACAGCAAATAGANGGCCNANCTGGAGATTCTGTTGGTACAATTGGTATGACAATGGAAGAAATTGAGAAGGAGGCAATTCGCAAAACTCTTGGGCAAGCCAGCGGAAATAAGACACAAACAGCCAAAATCTTGGGGATTGGCCTTCGAACACTTTATCGAAAACTTGAGTCTTATGGTTGGATAAATGCTGAAAGAGAACTATAAATTGGATAATAAAGGTGAAAAAGCAAATGCAATTGAATTTTCAGAAGGTTATTGATCTTTCTTACCAAGTGGATGAGAATAGTCCACGTGAGCTTCCAATCGATCCAGTTAGAATTTATGATACGGCAACGATTGAAAAAGACGGCTATTTTGAAAGTCGTGTAGATTTATCTGGTCACTGTGCAACTCATATTGATGTGCCATGCTTGATGTATGCAGATGGTTACACAGTTGCAGAGATTCCAATTGACAAACTCACTGGTGAAGCAGTCTTGATTGATTTATCTAACAGTAAACAACCTGGTGACCAAGTAACAGCAGAAGATCTACGAAATTGGGTTTCTGAAAACGGTGATATTGGTGCAGAAAGTATCGTCTTTCTTCGAACTGGAATGGATCGTTTGGTTAACGAGGAAATCTTTAACCAGAAGTGGATTGGATATAGCAAAGATGCGGCTGAGTTGCTTGTAGAAAAGGGAATAAAAGTTGTGGGAACTGATGCATGTAGCATTGATGCACTAGTTGGCCATCAAGAGGATGGACTGCCTCCTGCCCATCTTGTTTTTCTCGGGGCAGGAATTCCACAAATCGAAGATCTGAAAAGTCTGGGTGATTTGCCTAAACATTTTTATGTTGTCATCGCACCAATGAAGTTAGCCAGAAGTTCTGCGGCGCCGGCCCGAGTTTTGGCTTTCATCTAAAAAGAAAAAATAGATGAGGTGTTAGTTATGAAACCGTTTTTTTTCATTGCATGGTTGTTATTGGTATCGGGTATGAGCGAGGCTGGTATTTGGCGAGATGATTTTGAAGACAAGAATACCAAGGAATGGAAAATATTCAACGAGGATCCAAAAGTCGAGAAATGGTGGATTGATGATGGGGAGGCCGTTGGAGANATCTTCCTTGAAGGCTTTATGAGTCTCTGGACTACAGGGCATTTGGATTGGTTAGATTATTCGATGTCATGTCGAGTGAAACTAGGCAAAGAGAAAAAGATTTTCGATACCCCATATCTCGGAATGACGATTTTTGATCGAGGTGAAGAAGACACACGCTATCTCTTTTTCATTGAATACGCTAATGAAAGGGCAACTATTGCCAAAGCAACTCCAGAGAACTGGTCTATCGTACCTTTCCCTTTTGTGGCGGAAAAGGATAAATGGTACAATCTGCGGGCAACTGTTAACGGTGACCTACTTGAATTTCAGATTGACGATCAAGTATTCTCAGCAATTGATCCGGATCCGCTTAAGTCTGGTCAAGCTGGCTTAATTGTTTCAGATGCGCAAGCCCGCTTTGATGATGTCGAAATTAGGGGTGAGAATATCCGGGACGGTGGGCCCGGNAAACCTCGCCTTGTTGAATTAAAGCGTAAACTTACGACAACTTGGTCAAAGGTCAAGATTGGCCAACTTAAGCGATTTGAGTGATTTTGGCTTTGATCTAGAAATCCAATTTCACACCAATTTCGAACGATGTTGTTTTAATTGGTTTGAATGACTTTTCACCGTCATCATCCGCCATTTGTTGGAAGGTATATTGGCGGATAATGTTAAACTCAAGTGGTACGCCGGCAGAAATGATCTCGTATCCTAACCGCACTGTAAAAGCTGACTTCTCGTCAAGCCGAGCTATATCCTCAAAAAAGTCGGGATCTACTTCTTTTCCGTCATTATCTATATACTTTTGTCCAATATTTCGTTTGGTGTAGAAGGCACGAAACGATAGTTTGTCGATTAGCCCNTCCTCAGAAANGCCCAAATACATCTTNGGATCACCATCACTGTAGCTCTCAAAAGTACCAATNAAATTAACCTTNGGAAGTATATGGGATGTAATTAGTGAGTAAAACCCTTTTCTGGAAACTCCATCCTTTGTCTCGTCTAACCCGAGAAATGTTGGTGCTAACACATCATAATTGTGATCAAATATCGTTGGAATAAACTCCTCACCGAAAATTCGATACTCTAATTTGAAGATTGACTTGAAAGCTGAAAGTCCTATACCTGAGGCGCTTCCTCTTGCCAACTCTTTTTTATCATTTGACCCAATCTTGGTGTTCAAAAAGACAAGATCGGTATAAAGGTCTATTTGCAAGGCATCACTGCTCACAATTGGTATTCCAACATCAACTCCCATTGCTACAAGTGGATCTTCCTCTGTTTTGAGATTATTGTCCAAATTGGGATTTGTGTCGGTTAGGTATGTACCTCCTAACTCGAAACGACCTAGTGGTCGATAGTATACGCGTCCACCTAGAACAGACGGGTTACCTATATCGTTGATGACTGTTTCAATGCCGAACTTGTTCTGTAACCGAGCGTTTAGACGTAACCCACGCCGATCATGGTTCGAATAACCCGACATGATGAACCCGTGACCGATAGTTATGTAGTCGAAGGCGCCAAAATGGGCGTAAAATGGCTCAGCTGGTTGTCCATATCGAATGAAACGAAGCGCACGTAGATAGTTACTTAGACTGTTCCATTCTTCACCGTTTTCAGCCAATACTTTGAACTCATTCTCNCCAGTTTCTTCGTTGGNTACGTTACCGAGAAGGAGAACAAGGTCAAGCCCAATACCAATTTTGCCAAAGGTGGCTTCTGGTTGCAGTTGCGTACGAAAATATGGTGTTCCATCAATCCATGTAAATCCACCACCTGTTAACCCAAGTTGTTCCGTTGCCATCGTTTGCATGTCTAAACCACCAACTTCTTGTGCCTGTGACAGGCACACACTTACAAATAGTAAAATAGCAAACAGGCTACCAGTCCAGCTTTTAATTGTCATCGGTTTNCCTCTTTAGTGAAATTCAGATAATTTTTCCATCTTTCATGTGTATTACTCGATCAGCATTTTTCCTTAACTCTTGGTGGTGTGTTACGATGGCTATGGTGGTCTGATTATCCTGACGGAGTTCTCGCACCAATCCCATCAAAT
Source organism: Candidatus Poribacteria bacterium (assembly GCA_002697225.1). The sequence continues at coordinate 3,852 of NZUQ01000165.1, read as the reverse complement.
TTTGACTTTGGCGACTATCAAGGTTGGCCGTAGGTTCATCGGCGAAAATAATCTTTGGTTTATTGGCTAAGGCGCGTGCGAACGAAACCCTCTGTTTCTCACCTCCTGATAGTTGACCGGGGCGGTGATTTACACGGTGTTTAAGACCAACGCGTGCGAGCAATTTTTCAGCCCGTTTCTCAGCCTCGAATCCCCTAGTATTTGATATATCCATGGCAAGCATCACGTTTTCTAATGCTGTTAAGTAGGGTATGAGGTTGAACAATTGAAATACAAATCCAATATCTCTACGTCGAATTAACGATAGATTGTCATTTTCGTAGTCAACTAATTTTTGATTGATGCGGAGTTCCCCTTCGTCAGGGGTTAGAATACAACCGAGAAGACTGATCAGGGTGGTTTTGCCGCACCCACTATCGCCCATGAACATGACGAGCTCACCCATCTGAATACTGATATCAACTTGGTTGACAGCTACAATTTCTGCGGCTGATTGACCGAATTTTTTGGTTAAGCCTTTGGCTTCAATAATCATCAGATTTCTCCTCTGAACGCAACCATTGGGTCAACGAGGGTTGCCCGATGCCCTGCCAGATAGCCTCCAGCACAACAAGCCTTGAAACTGATGGCTGCTACCACTGCCGATTCAACAGGATCTATTTTTACGAAGATTGGTGCGAATATCGCAAAAAGATAGGATAGGATCAGTCCAAAGACAACACCGATAACAGAAGTAAGCGCAACTTGCTTTAAGATCAGTAACATCACATAATGATTAGATGCTCCAATTGCTTTCAAAATACCGATTTCTTGTGTTTTCTCAAGTGTGGTTACGTAAGTAATCATTGTTACTAGAATAAAAGCCGCCAAACAGAGCATAACTCGCAGGAACGTGACTGCTTTCATCGGTTCATCAACGTAGGTATCAATGATGTCATCGAGTGTTTGGTCAAGTGTTCGTACTTCAATTGAACCTNGCTGATTTAGATCTGTAGCAATTTCTGATACGTTGTGGTTGCCTTTGCTTTTGGCAATCATCATATTGACGTGCAGATAATTATCAAGTAACACATCTTGGGCTGTTCGAATATCCATAAAAAGGAGAGGTGTGTCAAGAACGAACATCAGACTTTTTGTTTTGCCGACAACTTTTAACTCTTTCCCCCCAATCATGATTCTTTCACCAATAGTGAGACCCATTTTTTCATCAACGACAACTTCTGCTAGTGGCAGGTCTTGTGGCCGATAATCCTCAAATTCGCTTGGTGTGAACATTCTGCCTTCAATTGCGTGGCGAGGCCCACCATGTTTGTCACGTTTATAACCGACAACTATGGCTTTACCGGCCTTTCCTCTGATGATTGGTCGCGCTTGAGCAAAAACGAGGGGAGATACGGAATCGGCTGTTAGTCTTTTGTCGTGTCTGAGGAAAGCAAGGTATTCTGGTACTAGAAGGGAAAAACCAATGAATGCGCCTCCTGATCCTTTAGCAGAAATCCAAATGTCCGCGCCAGTTGACTCCACATATTGACGGGCCTGAATCTTCATCCCATTCATAATGCCGCCTAAGAATAGGATGAGCGCAATCAAGAGGGTGATACCAATTATCGTCAAGACAACTCGTGCTTGACGATATATCATATCCTTAAGGAAGATTTTACTCATACAAGCCAGTGATTTTATTTATGGAGATTGAAGGCTTTGGTACATGTGACAGCAAATACTTTATTGGTCTTCACTTTCGGCTTTCCGTTGCCCATTGTTTCCTTTTGGTGATTCAGCCTCGTTTTTCTCGAGTGTCTCAAGATTTTTTTGACGTTTGAACAGAGGTTCACGAAGATAATCAATTGCAAATTTCCGAACAGATAAAATAGGATATGGGCCGTCAAACCCTGTGATATCGCCACGAATCCGGACTAGGTGTTCGCCTTTTCCGGCTTCCAATCTCAGTAAATCAAACTGGTTGTTATCACTAAAAACGAACTTTTGTTCAAATAATCCTGAGGTGATCAGTGCATGGTTTACAGCAGAGGTCTGCTCACGCCAGTTACGCCAGAATGGGACATTTCGAATGTAACTGCGTGACCAACCAGCATGCGCAAACATAGCTCCAGATACAGTTGCATTAGACTTAACAACGTAATTTTTGCTGATAGCACCAATACCACGAAAACGATGATCGTTCAATTGGCGTATGATGCGGTAGGCATGAACATAACGCCCTCTTTTGGGAGTGATTTCAACAAGTGTGGTATGGTAGCTTTTTCGACCGTGAACATCGATAAAATCACGGAAGTTTACGTTTTCTGGTTCAACATAGGGGCGAAGTAATCGACGGATTTGTAAGGCGTCGGCATTACTGATGTGACCAAAAATTTGAACTTCAATCTTTTCTATCGAATTCGGTTCTGCTTCTGCGGAATCTAGTGCCGCTAATATTAACACAGGTAGAAAAAACATTCCGATAAAAGCTGTCATTCGAACATGAATCGGGAACCTTGGTGAAAACATTTTTCTTATCTCCTGCTTTGACCACAAGTTAACAGAAAAAATAAACGACAAACGAAGCAACCTGAAATTCAAATTGCNTATTAACCAACACAAACATAATTATACTTCAGATATACTTTGGATTCAACTTTTGCTGGTATGTCTGATTATGTTATAATCCCAGATCATCATTAAATGGTAGGGTGGTATTGAGATGGGAGATTTTGGAATTGGNCTCGTTGGTGCAGGTGGTATGGGCAAAAGTCTGGTACTGGAAGCCAACCAAATTGAAGGTGTTAAAGTTGTATTTGTAAGTGATCTTGATGAAGACNGGGCTAGGAGTTTGGCTGAAGAAGTTAATGCGTCTTATACACTCGATTATCATGGATTGCTTTGTGATGATCGGATTCACGCTGTCTTTGTTGCATCTCCACCGTTCTTGCATGCAACTATATCAATTGATGCCATGAATTCAGGTAAGCATGTTTTTTGCGAAAAACCGATGGCGACCACGCTCAAGGACTGTGATGCTATGATCAAAACCGCAGAACAGAATCAGGTAAACTTGGGTGTTGGTTTGGTTTGCAGGTTTCACGCGACTCACTCAAAAGTGCGGGAAATTGTTGTCAGCGAGCAACTNGGAAAGCCAATTAGCATGCACGTACATCGTATTGGTGGGCCATGGAAAGGTGGGAGTTATCATACCGATTGGCGGATGCAACGCGAAAAATGTGGTGGGTTTTTGATGGAAGTTAATGCGCATGAAATCGACTTTATGCGTTGGACATGTGGNGANATTAAGAAAGTTTATGCTGCTGGAGGTACTTATATTCANCACGAAGCAGACTATGCTGATCTTGTCGTNGCTTCTCTGAATTTTGAAAATGGAGCCGTCGGTCTCCTCCATTCCGGTCAGGTGTCAGCGATAGGAGGTTATGGCGGACGTGTTGATTGTGAGAAGGGATCTATCTTCTTTCCACAGATTTGGGGTGGAGATTCGAAGATTCAGATTAAGAGATTTGACGGAAGTGGTGAGGACATCCCTATTTCTTCAATTGAAGTGGAGAGTCCAGTCCGAGCTGAAATACGTGCATTTATTGATGCTACCATTGATGGAGTAGCACCTCCAGTTGCTGGTGCTGACGGACGGGCGGCCACGGAGATTGCGCTAGCTGCATATAGATCCATTGAAACTGGGGATCCGGTTAATTTACCAATGTGATCTGTCTTAATTACATCAGTGATGTTCGGATTATGGATTCCGGAATATGTGCTTGTCTCGGTTGAGTGACGAGAAAGAGAATCAAATTCGCAACATCTTCTGGTTGGATCAAGTGCTCGATGACATCATCAGGATGGTTA
>NZUQ01000164.1 GCA_002697225.1 Candidatus Poribacteria bacterium | reverse complement strand
TGTTGGCGATATGATAACAGGCAAAAGTTTTGTAAATCCTTTCACGGGTGGTGTATTTATGGGATCTGATACGATTACAGGAGCAATCAGATCGGTTAGGGAAGATAATTCTATTAAAGCTGTTGTTCTCCGGATTGATAGTGGTGGCGGATTTGTGTTGGCAGCGGATGAGATCTGGCGAGAATTGCAACTTTTGAAACAGGTTGGGAAACCTCTCATTGTATCAATGGGAGATACAGCAGCATCAGGAGGATATTATATTGCCACTCTGGCTGACCAGATTATTGCGGAGCCGAGTACGGTTACAGGATCAATTGGTGTTTTTACCGGTAGATTGAATTTGAAGGGATTGTATGACAAGATCGGTATCAAAAAAGAGATTATTAAGCGTGGTAAAAATGCGGACTTTTATAGCGATTATAGTGATTATTCTGAGACACATCGACAGGCCATGAGAGCATCAGTTGAAGAAATTTACGATGGTTTTGTGGCCAAAGTTGCAGATGGTCGTGGAATGACCAAAGAAGAGGTAGATCAAGTTGCACGTGGTCGAGTGTGGACAGGTCGGCAGGCACATAAGATTGGGTTAGTTGATCAATTGGGTGGTTTGGATCTTGCCTTGTCAGTTGCACGCGAGAAAGCAGGGTTGATGGGACAGCAAGTTGAACTAGTGTCTTTACCTCAGGCAACTTGGCTATATGGTCTTTTAAATAACATTTTATCTTTAGATTTGGGCGTTTTAGATATTATTTCTAGACAAAAACAAGTGTCACAGCAGTTGAGTCGAGATCGAGTTTTCTTAATGGCATCATACAATTTGCATGTTCGGGATTGAGAGAATGAGGACTTTTGGTAGTGAATTCAAATAATGTTACACCTTTTGTTTATGAGCAGNGNCGAAAAAGGATGATCCGTAAACAAATCCANAAACGTGGTATTTGTGATCAAGTGGTNTTNAATGCCATGTTGAATGTACCACGTCATCTTTTTATGAGAGCCGATATGACAAGTAGATCATATCACGATCAAGCAGCTCCAATTGATTGTCAGCAAACAATTTCTCAGCCCTACATTGTTGCGCTTATGACGGAATTGTTAGAGTTGGACTCTCAATCCNATGTTCTTGAAATTGGCACGGGTAGTGGTTATCAGACTGCTGTTTTAGCTGAAATTGTTGATAAAGTTTATACAGTTGAGATTATTCAAAAGCTGGCCGATCAGGCATTGGAACTTCTTGGTTCACTGGGATATGNGAATATTGAATCGAAAGTTGGTAATGGTNANTACGGTTGGGAAGATNATGCGCCTTATGACCGTATCATCGTAACTGCTGCTCCTTTAGCTATTCCCGATGTGCTAATTGATCAGCTTGGCGTTGATGGGCGGTTAGTAATACCTGTTGGAGATGCTGACCAAGATTTAATGCTAGTTACGAAGACCGTTAGTGGTGTTGAGCGGAAAGTGATATCTGGAGTCAGATTTGTTTTGATGACTTCGCCTCTAGCATGAGTGGCAAGCGTNNTACGAAAAAANGAAAGAATTTTCTTGAAATCTTTGGATTGATTGAGTAGAATTTCATTTGNTTNATTAGAATATTCCTCCGTAGCTCAGTTGGTAGAGCGAGTGGCTGTTAACCACCAGGTCGGCGGTTCGAGTCCGTCCGGGGGAGCTTGGCAAAAAAGCGGTCCGATTGATTTCGGACCGCTTTTTTGTTATAATTTTCGTGGGGATAGAAGTACCAGGCTAAAAGAGGATAGAAATGGAGAATAATACAGAGAAGATTGAAGATCATTCGGGAGGTTTGTGTCCCCAGGATCTTTCTAAACGGAATTTCCTTAAGTTTGGAGTGAACAGCTTTTTAGGTATGATAGCCCTGAAGCATCTNCAGTTGCCGGTGTTTGCCCAAGCAGATCATATTGTTGCTTCTGCAGAACACTGTATTGTTCTTTTTATGAATGGAGGGCCTAGTCAGCTTGACACGTTTGACCCTAAGCCTGATACTGTTAACGGTGGGCCGTTCAAGGCAATTCAGACTAGTGTAAAGGGAATACAGTTTGCCGAAACACTACCGCAAGTCTCCGAACAAGCGCATCATCTATCAATAATTCGATCGATGGTGTCACGTGAGGGAAATCACGAGCGTGCAAGATATTTGCTTCACACCGGTTATGCACCAACTGGTTCTGTCAAGCATCCAACATTCGGATCACTCGTTTCACATTANTTGGGAAAACCGGATTTTGAACTTCCGAACTGTGTTAGCATTAACTCTCCAAGTTTCACCAGCGGTTTTTTGAAGGCTAAACATGATCCTTTTACAGTTAATGATCCAATGAAACCAATTGATGATATTAAATATCCGGTTCAAATGGATCAACGTAGGTTTCAGCAGCGTTTGACGTTAATGAGTGGATTACAGGAGGATTTTCTTAAGAGGCGGGTTGGTCGCAGTACGGAAGCGCACCAAGCAATATATGAAAAAGCTGACAAGATGATCAATTCTGAGAAAACGAAAGCCTTTGAATTGCATGAGGAACCTGTTGCTTTACGCCAAGCCTATGGTATGAATCGTTTTGGACAAGGTTGTTTGATGGCCAGACGACTTGTTGAGTCAGGTGTGAAGTTTGTCGAGGTCTCACTGGACGGATGGGATACACATAGCAATAATTTTGAGCAAGTTGGAAACCTGATGAGTACAGTTGACCCAGCTTTCGCGACGTTAATCCGGGATTTGGAAGATCGAGAGTTACTTGATAAAACCATTGTTATGTGGTTGGGTGAGTTTGGACGGACNCCTAAAATTAATAATAATGAAGGTCGTGATCACTTTGCGAATGGTTGGTCATTAGTTCTTGGTGGTGGAGGNATTCGTGGTGGNCAGGTANTTGGTTNNACAAGTGAGGATGGAATGAAAGTTGTTGATCAACCAGTGTCGGTTCAAGATGTGTTTGTATCTCTTTGTGCGTCCTTTGGTATTGATCATAATTCGGAGAATTGGTCACGTGTTGGGCGNCCTATTCGCGTTGTAAATGGTGGGAACATAATCAAAAGTTTATTTACTTAAAGTGAATCTGATAGTAGTTGTTTTAAATTTTGNATNGGTATTAATCTTTTNNCGTNTCCCGATTCATTATCGCTAGCCNTTNTCNTTNGATGGAACTATTAGAAATCTTATCGTTTTTCCCNTCGCTTTTTTCGCTCTTTGTGTGNAGAGTGGCTCATCAAGGTTGTTTTTTCCTTTCCTTTGTNNATTAAGTAAANACAAGACTGTATTTTAGNATGATNANCAGCATGCATTNCTCATGCTGAGATTGGCAANATCCTGTTCAGATCTTGTTGGNNGGAACTCTGTGTTGAGAGGGTAAATCCTCTTNGGGTTTTTGTTGATCGTTGGGGCTTGATCAAATTTTNNTTTCTAGCATTTNCAGTAATTTTTTTTCATCATAAATACCTGATACTTGTCGCGATTGCTTTGTTTGTATTGTTGATTTATAATAGGTGTCTTGGTTGGGTTATGATTGGGAAATCTTGTTAGGGAAAGGGTTTTAATGAAAATTCTCGTAGGACCAAATCACATTGGGTTGGAAAATGAAATTCCTGGTCTTCAGGAGAAATTTCCTCAGTTGCAGTTCGAGAAGTGTAGTGATCGACAAAAACTTGCTGGTGAAATTGTTGATGCTGATGTTTACTTTGGTTGGTTGGACAAAGGCGTTTTTTTTGCAGCGGAAGAATTGAAATGGATTCAGTCCCCAAGTTCAGGAATAAACCACTATTTGACCATACCGGAATTAAAAGATAGTGATGTTTTGTTGACAAGTGCTAGTGGAACCCACGCATCTTGTGTTGCGGAGAGCGCATTGGGTATGATTTTTTCTTTTACGCGGGGAATTCGGCGCAGCATTTCAGCCCAATCAGAGAAAAACTGGTGTGCTCGGGAGATACGTAGTCAGCTTTCTGAACTAACTGATAGTACTATGGGGATTATCGGTTTTGGTGCTACTGGCCGTGCTTTAGCAAAACGTGCTTCGGCTTTTGACATGCGTGTTGTTGCTGTTGATCTTTATTCGATGGACAAGCCAGAGTTCGTTGAAGAGCTCTGGGGCATTGATCAGTTGCATTACCTACTAAGAATATCTGATTATGTTGTTGTTATGGTTCCTTATACCGAACAGACTAAGAAAATGATCGGTGTGCATGAGCTGGAATTGATGAAGCCAAGTGCAATGCTGGTTGGAATGTCACGTGGAGGGATTATTGATCAACGAGCATTGGCAAACGCCCTAAATAAGGGGGCCATCTCTGCGGCTGCTCTTGATGTTTTCGATTCAGAACCGTTACCGGAGGATAGTGAATTGTGGCAATTGCAGGACTTGTTGATTACTCCACATATCGCTGGAGGAACCCAGCATGAGGCAGTGTATGTCATTCAAATATTTGAAGAGAATTTGTCACAGTTCATTAAGGGGAATTATAATTTAAGAAATTTGGTGGATAAGCAGCTTGGTTTCTGAGTTTGATAGGTCTAAATTAGGTTTTCGAGAAAGTTGTCTTGGAAAACGGGTTAAATAATCATGGATCCTGTGAAGTTGGGATATGTCGGTTGTGGGTTTATGGCGCAAAAAGTTCATATTCCCAACTTTTTGCGTATTTCAGAGTGTGATCTTGTTGCTATTGCAGAGGTTCGAGCAAAGTTAGGTCAGAAAGTTCAGGATCGGTACCGGGTCCCGAAACTGTATAAAGATCATCTTGAGTTAGCTAAAGACAGCGAAATTGAAGCTGTCGCTGTGTCTGCAGATTTTGCCTTGCAAGGTGAGATCGCCAAAGATCTTTTAAGTGCAGGCAAATGTGTTTTCATGGAGAAGCCGATGGCTGTTTCTATTAAGCAGGCTGAATCTTTGTTGGAGACGGCAAAATCTGCCAACACAAAGCTTATGGTTGGTTATATGAAACGGTACGATGCCGGAAACGAGCTGGTTAAATTGAATGTGACCAAGTTTCGGCAAACAAAGGAACTTGGTCACATCACTTATGTCCGAAATCACGGTTTTTGTGGTGATTGGATTTGTAACTTGGATACTCCAATGGAAAGTACCGATGAGACTATACCTAGTGGTCCTAGAAAAGTGCCTGAATGGTTGCCCCCAGACCGAGTCGGTTCGTATCTCGGTTACTTGCAACAATATACTCACAATATTAATTTGCTTCGTTGGTTTCTTGATGCTGGTGATGATGTCAGAGTGAAGATGGTTGATTTGGATGAGAACGGCTATTCGGGGATTGTCATCTTTGAAATGGCGGGTATACGAGTCACACTTGAGTCAGGTGGAATCTCACACTATCGTTGGGATGAACATACGCAGATCTATTTCCAGCACGGTTGGGTACATACTTGGGCGCCGCCGTTGTTACTGAAGAATACACCGGCGGAGGTCGAAATTTATCGTGCAGGTGAGGATCAACAAATTTTGCGGCCGATACCTAAACCCAGATGGACATGGGCCTATCATCGTGAGCTAGAACATTTTATTAAGCATGTTAGAACAGATCAACCTTTTCGATCTTCCGGTGAAGATTCGTTGACGGATGTACGCTTGTATGAAGAAATTTACAAGAAATTTCTGAATATCAACTAGATTTTTATCAGAAAACTTTTATTATATCAATCTCGATTATGGCGATAGAAACTACCCTTGAATATTTTAATCATCGCTATCCTTAGGCCTGAGGAAATGATATCTGGCAATAAACCTGTAGAATTCATGTTTACTTTCGAATCAGAACTCAACGTCGATGTGCTGTGGCCTTATATAGCTGATACTAACTTCCTTGCAAAGTTTGGGGATTACCCAAAAGAGAATATGGTGATTGTGGGGGCTACACATGAATTTGGGGTTAGAAGGAAAACGGGCGATTGTCACCGGTGGTAGCCGTGGGATTGGTCGGTGCTGCGCGCATGCTCTTGCACGAGAAGGTACCCGCGTTTGTATTGTAGCTCGGACACAGAGTGAACTGAATCAGGTGTTGGAAGAAATCGACGAGATGGGTGGTGAAGGTTTTGCTGTTGCTGTTGATTTAACTTCTCAAAAAAGTTGTCAGCAGGTTGTGTGTGAGACTGTAGGAACATTCGGTGGAGTGGATATATTAGTTAATAATGTTGGAGCAGCTAAGAATGCCGATATTCTGGAGTTATCTACTAAGCGTATTGATGATGCGTTGCGATTGAAGAGCTACAGCTATTTACGAATGGCTCAGTTAGTGATTCCTTATATGAAGGAGAGTCAATGGGGACGGATTATCAATATTGCCGGAGGGGCTGGTACAAGTCCTAGTCGACGAAACATACCAACGGGTGCTGCNAATGTNACNATTTTNAATATGACNCGTGCTCTTTCGGATGCAGTTTCTGTTGATGGTATTCTAGTGAATGCCATCTGTCCGGGATTGACTAACACAGTCCGAGCGCGTACGCAACAGAATGCAAGAGCCGTTTTCGAAAAACGGGATGTAGAAGAATTGTTACGGGAGCTTGAACGCGAACTGCCGGCAGGTCGTATGGCTGAACCTGAAGAGATTGCCAATGTAGTNGCTTTTTTAGCGTCTGAGANTTGTTCTTATATGTTTGGAAGTTCAATTTATATGGATGGTGGAGCACGACGAGGAACACCCTAAGGGTATAGCTATTGAGTCTAATGTTTAACTGGGGCTATCTCGCAGTTAGCTTCAGNTCCCATCGTTAAAGTCCGTCGGTTATATGAGTCCGTCGGCTTTGCTATATAATTTCAGTTGAGGTTAGGAGCCTTATTATGGCAAATGTNAATGAAAAATGGTGTTTGGAGCCTGATCAGATTCAATTCTTTCATGACAATGGTTACCTGTTNATTCGATCATTATATAGTTATGAGGAAGTTATCCAAATGCGTGGACAATTTCATCAACTTATTACCCAAACAGATAATCGGCCCAAAAATATAAGTTACTCGTTTATGGATCCGAAGGAAANCTACGAAATCGATCCGTTTAACCCTAAAAACGTGCANGGAATGATGGATCATGTTTTGGCAAGTGATTTTTGGTTTGATCACTTCACTGATCCGAGAATTATTTCAGTTATGGTTGATTTACTTGGACCAAATATCGACTTTCATAATGGAAAGGTTCGAAACAAACCTCCTGGATTCTATTCAGATCAGAGTTGGCATCAGGATTGGCCATATGAACGGCACACCAAACCGGAACTNGCTGCAGCAATCACATATCTCGATGATACTGATTTTGAATCTGGCGCAACAGAAGTTTNGCCAGAGAGCCATCTTAAAGGTGAATGGGATACATCTGATGGGTATAGAATTCCTGATGATCAAGTCCCCTTGGAAGAACATTGTNTCTTGTCTGCAAATGCAGGTGATGTGGCTATAGTTCATGTCTTAGCTGTTCATCGCGCTGGACACAATTTTACGAATACCGCTCGGCACGCTATAATCAACGAATATAAAACTAGCGAAACAATCGATCAGTGGNACAATCGATGTGCTTTTGCAGGACTTCCCTTGGCAAGAAATAGTGAGCTATTGATGCCACGTGTTTCGAAGTTGTGTTGAAGATATACACTTTAACTCGGACCATCTCAGTTTGAATACACAGTTGATTATGATCGTGAATTGTACTATAATTTACGCTTGGTAAATTATAGTTTTAGTTAAGCATTGCAGGTTACTTTGTACATGAGAATCGTCCGAGATATTAGTGATTTAATTGGTAATACACCGATGATCTGCCTAAATCATTTAACACAACCAGGCGATGCGAAAATCTATGCTAAACTCGAATCTTATAACCCGGGTGGTAGTATTAAAGATCGTATTTGTTATGCCATGGTTGAGGATGCAGAAGAACATGGTTGGCTCAAACCCGGCTATACTATTGTTGAACCGACTGCCGGAAACACGGGCATAGGGCTTTCTATCGTTGCAATAGCAAAGGGATATAATGTTGTGTTGACTATGCCTGAAAATGTCAGTCGAGAGAAATACAGCCTCCTTTTAGCATATGGAGTAGATATTATTTTAACTCCGGAAGATTCTGGTATGGCAGGCGCGATTTGGGAAGCGGAAGATATTGTTAGAAGGAAACCAAGACACTATATGCCAAATCAGTTTTGTAACGCTGCTAATCCAGAGGCTCATCGTAGTACAACAGCTCAGGAAATTATTGGAGCTTTTGACCAACCAATCGACGTCTTTGTAACAGGTGTGGGGACAGGGGGAACCTTAACTGGAGTTGGCGAAGAATTAAAAAAGCATTCAAAAAAAACAAAAGTTGTAGCTGTTGAACCCAGTGTGTCTCCTGTGTTGTCAGGGGGTAGTCCTGCCCCAACACGTATCGATGGAATTGGTGCGGGTATGGTACCAAAAGTATTAAACGTTGATATTATGGATCAGGTTATCACTGTATCTGATGAAGATGCTTATGACATGATGAAGCGGATTTCCAAGAAAGAAGGGTTACTTGTTGGTATCTCCTCAGGGGCAAATATGTGTGCCGCGTTGCAATTAGCATGTGAGCTTGGGGCGGATAAGCGGTTGGTAACGATTCTTTGTGATACTGGCGAACGATATTTAAGTTTGTCTGATCATTTTCAAGAGAGCAATGGTATTGATATAGAGTGATTTAGAATGACTGAAAATTGCTTGCCGAAAATCACCAACAGTTTTTGTTACAAGGTTCGTCAAATTGATCGACCTCAAGAGATCTTGTTTCAGATGTTTAAACGTTTTGAGGAACGTGCTGTCATAATCACTAGTGGCCAATTGACTGGAATGATTATAATCCATATGGCGCACGAAAATGGAATACCGTTCCGTGTTTGTACTGTAGATACGTTACGTCTTTTTTCCGAAACTTATACTTTTTTGCAGCAAGTTGAAGCTCGATATGGAATACAGATTGAGCGCATAAAACCGGATTTGAAACAGGTTGACCGAATGATCAGCCAGCATGGAGAATTTCTGTTCTTTGATAGCAAAGATAAGCAGGAATATTGCTGTCATATTCGGAAAGTGGAACCCCTCGAACGATTACTGACAGATATTGATGTTTGGTTTTCTGGTCTTCGTCGTGATCAATCGGGAAATAGGAGTAGAACTCCCAAGGCACAGATTATTGAGAAGAAGGGTAGATCGATTTTGAAAATCAACCCTCTCTTCGATTGGCCGGAGAAACGAGTGCGGGATTTTATCAAAGAACATGATATTCCCATTAACCCATTGCTGTTGTCAAAGGCGAACGGACAATCNTATGAATCGCTTGGTTGTATAATATGTACAACACCNACGNTTCCTGGTGAATCTAGGCGGTCAGGNCGTTGGCGTTGGCAAAATACGCAGGTAGAGGACAACAAAAAAGAGTGCGGCCTCCATTTTTCGATTTAGTGTCGAATTGGAATCGTACAATACACTATTTAAGATATTANTTATTTAAAGGAGGGTNAAGGTTTATGTCTGTAATTGTAAGAATTCCAACACCATTGCGGAAGCTTACCCAAAATAAACCGGAAGTCGAAGTAAGTGGAAAAAATATTGAGTCGTTGATTGATAATCTTGAGACTAATTATCCAGGGATTAAAGAGCGAATTTATGATGAAGCCAACAATATTCGTCGTTTTGTTAATATATATTTAAATGATGAAGACATTCGCTTTTTGGAAGGGAANTCAACTGCAGTAAACGATGGTGATGAAGTCTCAATTATTCCTGCAATTGCCGGTGGTATTTTGAATTCCAGCCAACTCGGAAAATAATTTGCTGAAACTTAGTACGGAAATGCTCAAACAAATTTCCGACCACGCAAAATCAGATTTTCCTGNTGAATGTTGCGGTATTATCCTGAGTGATGGCGAGCAGGATTTTTTGCGACAATGTACAAATATACAGAATCAGCTTCATTTGGAGGATCCATCAGTTTATCCTCGTGATGCACGTACCGCATATCAAATTGATCCCAAAGAGTTACTAGANATTTGCAAAGAATCGGAAGCGAAAAGCCGACCGATTAAAGCATTTTATCATTCACATCCCAATCACCACGCCTATTTTTCAGAGAAAGATAAGGCCGACGCTACGATGTGGGATGAGCCGTTATATCCTGACGCGTCTTACATCGTAATTCCAGTTTATGGTGGTAATAGTGAGGAGCAGATCCTAGGTAATATACGGGTGTATACTTGGGATCTGAACATCGGTGATTATCTGGAATCAGAAATTGAAAGTTCAGATGGATAATCGACCGATTGTTGCTCTCGACTTTGGTGAAGCGGACCAAGCAATGCGAATTGTTAGTGAATTGTCTGATTTGGTCTCATGGTTCAAAGTCGGTAAGCAGCTTTTTACGAGTACTGGGCCGTGTATCGTCGAACAGCTGCGTGAGGCAGACAAATCTGTATTTCTCGATCTCAAATTCCATGATATTCCTAACACAGTTGGGAGCGCTGTAGCGTCAGCAACTGCGATTGGAGCAAACATGATTAATATCCATGCGTCAGGGGGGATTGAGATGATGAAAGTTGCGAACCGATCTGCTGAAGAAGTCTCTGATAGACTTAGCATTCCGAAACCTAAATTACTGGGTGTTACAGTCTTAACAAGTNTGGNTCAGTCAACTTTTCAAAAAGATTTTNCTAGTAGCCGTACACTCTCTGATCAGGTTGCATATTTGGCAGTCTGTGCAAAGGAAGCGGGATTGGATGGTGTGGTTGCATCACCTTTGGAAATCGAAATCATCAGGGAAAAATGTGGGNCCCAATTCTGGATTGTGACACCTGGTGTTCGACCTAAGGCTGCAAGTTTAGGGGATCAGAAGCGTGTTATGACACCCAAGGAAGCAATTGATGCTGGTGCCAANCAGATTGTTGTTGGCCGTCCAATAACTCNAGCAATTGATTCTTTTCAGGCCACAAAATCAATTTTTGCGGAGATAAACGAATGACAACAGAAAAGGTTTTAGAGATTTTTGAGAAGACNGGNGCTTTGCTCAAAGGTCATTTTCGACTCCGGTCTGGTTTGCATAGTGACTGTTTTTTACAGACGGCAGTCGTGTTGCAGTACCCGGAAATTGCNACACAACTTTGTAAAGANCTTTCCAACCAAGTTGATAGTGAAGTTGATGTGGTNATAGGTCCAGCNATTGGNGGCGTAATTATCGCTCACGAAATCGCACAGGCGCTCGTTGCACGTGCCATATTCGGTGAGAAGCGAGACGGTGAAATGATACTTCGTCCGGGTTTCCAGATTAATTCTGGAGATCGCGTGCTTGTGGTTGATGATGTCTTGACAACAGGNGGGTCTGTTTCCAAGCTGATAGATCTCACNCGGCTACATAANGGAGAAGTGGTTGCTGTTGCTTTTCTTGTTGATCGTTCATCCTCTNCTATTGATTTTGGCGTTCCACAGTTTTGTTTGGCAAATATCGATGCTTCAACTTACCNTCCTGAAGATTGTCCGATGGACAAGGCTGGGGTTCCAATTGTTGAACCTTAGCTGTGGTNCTTANATTCCATATCAATCAACGAAATAATANATGTCAAATCGAGAAAAAATCCGCAACTATTGTATTCTTGGACATATCGACCATGGTAAAAGCACGCTTAGTGATCGCTTGATAGAATACACTGGAGCATTGACACATCGTGAAATGCGTGATCAGGTTCTTGACCANATGGANTTGGAACGTGAGCGCGGAATAACAATNAAGGCGAATGTGGTTCGCTTACAATATCCGGCTGANGACGGAGAAACCTACGAATTAAACTTAATTGATACACCAGGACATGTTGATTTCTCGTATGAGGTGTCGCGTAGCCTCATGGCCTGTGAAGGTGCGATTCTAATTGTCGATGCAGCTCAGGGCGTCGAAGCCCAAACCCTCGCTAATGCTTACTTGGCAATTGATAGGGATTTGGAGATTATTCCGGTGATTAACAAGATCGATCTTCCTCATGCTCGCCCGGATGAAGTTCGAAATCAGATTGAAGAGATNATTGGAATACCAGCTGACGAAGCAATATTAACAAGTGCTAAGGAGGGGTTAGGAACTAAAGATGTTTTGGAATCCATTGTTAGTCAGATCTCACCGCCGTCTGGTGCGTTGGATTCTCCACTTAAGGCATTATTGATAGATTCGTTTTATGATAGTTATCGTGGTGTTGTGATGTACATTAGGGTATTTGACGGCCAAATTAAGGTGGGAGATCATATTTATGCGATGGCGACTGGTAGCTCACACGAGGTTGAAGATCTTGGTGTATTTCTACCAGAAATGCATTCTATTGATAGCCTCTCGGTNGGNTCAGTTGGATATGTTACTGCNAGTATCAAAGACGTTGAGAATGCGAAAATTGGTGATACTATTACACACGTAGGGAGACAAACGGAATATCCNTTACCNGGCTANAANGAAGTGAAACCAGTTGTGTTCTGTGGACTCTATCCAGCTGACACNGGGGATTTTATTNNGTTAAGAGAAGCGTTGGAAAAATTGNANTTGAATGATTCTTCTTTCAGTTTTGAACCTGAAAGTTCTGTTGCTTTGGGGTTTGGGTTTCGATGTGGTTTTCTCGGCTTGCTTCATATGGAGNTAATTCAAGAACGGCTTGAACGCGAATTTAATTTGACATTAATTCGCACATCACCAAGCGTGAAATTACNCGTTTATCTNACTGATCAGANTTCCATTGAAATTGATAATCCAGCACATCTACCGAGCTCTGATCAGATAGATTGGATTGAAGAACCGTATATTACTGCGGAAATTATNGTGCCAACCGATTACATAGGAAATGTAATGGATCTCTGTCAAAAGCGNCGGGGAGGCTTNATTAAGATGGACCAACTTGATAAAACCCGAACTTTGCTTGTATATGATCTGCCGTTAAGCGAAATTCTTGTGGATTTTCATGACAAACTGAAGTCTCTAACGCGNGGTTATGGCTCACTTGAGTACGAGATCAGTGGATACAAGGAATCGAAACTCGTCAAACTCGATATTCTATTGAATGGCAAATCCGTTGATGCTCTCTCAACAATTCTTCACAGAGATGGTGCTTATTATCGTGGCCGAGCGCTGGCCAAGAAATTGCGAGAGTTGATCCCACAACAGATGTTTGAAATTCCAATACAAGCAACGATTGGTAACAAGATTATTGCTCGCGAAACAATTCGTCAGCTCCGCAAGAATGTGACAGCTAAATGTTATGGTGGTGACATTACGAGAAAGCGAAAGTTACTTGAAAAGCAGAAAGAAGGAAAGAAANGGATGAAACAGGTAGGAGATGTCGANGTGCCGCAAGAGGCGTTTATGGCAATCCTATCAACGGATGACGAATAAGCTACATGGAAGGATTTTTACAATTTATATGGAAGAAAAACTTACTCATCAAAAAATAACGAGATTTCAGGAATTTCGGCAGACAGTATTCTGGGAATATTTACAGGTTATNGTTGTTGCTTGTGCCGCTGTATTTGGGTTAATCCGACCTTTTGTTGTTGAAGCCTATAAGATTCCATCGAGTTCCATGGAAGATACATTACTGATCGGGGATCGAATTTTAGTNTGTAAATTTATCTATGGCTTCAAGATCCCAGGAACTGAGACACGGCTGTTCGATTATCATAAACCTTCTCTNGGAGATGTTATTGTTTTTGTTCCTCCNCACGAGAGGCATAAGAATTATATCAAACGTGTTGTTGCTCTCGCGGGAGATACCGTTGAAACNCGAGGTAATAAACTTTTTGTCAATGGTGAGGAGATTGATAGTAGCAACTACACAAAATATGTTTATGATCAACGTTTCCGGGTCTATTCTCGACCCCCATTTCCTCCCTTTCGTTCGCAACCTGAGGATTTGCCAACTTTTGAACGTTGGCAGGAATTTTCAGATTTGGATGAACCGACTTTTGATCGCTTTTTTAAGGATTACACAACTTCATTGAAAAAGTATAAGCCTTTTGTTGTGCCTCCGGGCTATGCCTTTGCTATGGGAGATAATCGTGATCAAAGTTATGATAGTCGTGGGTGGGGACCGGTTGCACTGTCAGATATAAAAGGTCAAGCGTTTATGATTTATTGGTCAATGAATGGTTGGAAACCGAGATTTGAAAGGATTTTTCAGCTCATTAAAACTGAGTACGATAGTAGTTCGGATTAACTGAGGGAATATTAGTTTGTCTGTAGAAGTTCGCTTAGTCGATGTTGTAAAAACTTTTGATACAACGTTTGCCCTAGATAGTATCAACTTGAGTGTTGAAAGAGGTGAACTCTTTTTTTTGTTAGGTCCCTCTGGTTGTGGTAAGACAACTTGTCTACGTACGATAGCTGGTTTTTATCAACCTGACTCCGGAGAGCTATTTTTCGGTGACCATCTGATGAACAATGTTCCTCCTCATAAGCGGAATACTGGAATGGTCTTCCAGAATTATGCGCTATGGCCACATATGACAGTAGCGGAAAATATCGAGTATGGTTTATCTCTTAGGAAGGAGGATAAGAGCCTACGCCGAGAGAAAGTTTTTTCCGCATTACAAACTATACAAATGGAAGACTACATTGATCGTCCAATTAACAAGCTCTCTGGAGGAGAACAACAACGCGTTGCGTTAGCGAGGGCGCTTGTTATTGAACCAGATGTCTTGTTACTGGATGAACCATTGAGTAACATGGATGCCAAACTTCGGTTGGAGATGCGTAATGAGATTAAACGGATTCATTCACAATCGAACATTACAGCGATATACGTTACTCACGATCAGAGTGAAGCTTTGTCAATGGCTGACCGGATGGCAGTGATGAAAGATGGGAAAATCATTCAAGTTGGAACACCTCGTCACGTCTATTGTTCTCCTTCCAATACATTTGTTGCTAACTTTATTGGCGAAACAAACTTTGTTTGTGGATCCGTTGAGTCACACGGGACAGCTGAGACAGTAATTAACTCTGAAATTGGAATGCTTTCGAGTCAAATGAAAAAACCCTTTCAGAAAGGTGAAAAAGTATCTTGCTCAATTCGTCCGGAAGCTATTCAAATTGGTGGATTAGTTCCTCAAGATGTTGTTAATCAGTTTAAAGCAAAAGTTACTGGTATTACTTATCTCGGTCGAATCGAAGAATATCANCTTCTTGTCAATGATAAAATCCCACTCAAGGCTACACGTTACAAACCGGGGGATTACAGTACTCAGGCTGGGGAGCAACTCACTTGCTTTGTAGCCCCTGAAGACGTTATTCTCCTCCCACCAGATATGTAGATGAAGCTAACACTGAACCAGAAGAAAGCCCTTGATATTGAACGCCATATTGCGTTGACAGCTGGGGCTGGTTCTGGTAAAACAGCAGTTCTCGTTAATCGGTATATCGAGATTCTGATTAAAAAAAANCTCCGAGTTGGGCAAGTCGTTGCTATTACATTTACTGAGAAGGCTGCTGCCGAACTTCGTCAACGCATTCTCCGCGAGATTGAAAATCGTATTTCAGATGGACGCGATGTCGAAAAGCTAATAGAAATTAAGGGAAGCATGATTTCCGCTCAGATTTCGACCATTCACGCATTTTGCTCCAGAATCCTTAGGGAACATCCAATTGAAGCTAATGTGGATATTGGTTTTCGAGTCATCGATGGTATTGAGCAACGAATATCGGTTAGAAGTGCTATTAAGTCTATTTTGGAAACAATCGCTGANTATCCAAATGATGATCCGAGTTATCAGCGTCTGGCAANCTTGCTTAGGATTTTTGGCGAAAAACGACTTGAACAGATTATNACCAAATTTTTNTCCCGCAGATACGCTATTGATCGNCTTTCTGATAAAATTTATCAATTGAGTGACGACCAAATACTCTCATATTGGCAACAATTTGTGCAAGATCANTTGAGCCAGGTTATCGAAAAGAATTTCCCTATTGAAGATTGGATTGATCATCTCAATATAACATTGACCATTGCAAAAGGCAGAAATGCAAAAACTGTAAGAGATTTAGTTGATAAACTTGATGCAAACCGAAATCTGCAAAAAAATATCCTAATACTTAACCAGATTTCCGATCTTGTTTTGACTAAGGATAAAAAGAATGTTGCTAAGCAAAACTTCTTTGGTAAGGGAACAGAGATTGAAGAANTTAAGAACCAAGTTCAATTTTTGGTCAAAGCTGGACAAACAGTTAAAAAGTTTCCCTTCATTAATTCTGATGATCGATTGTTAGTTGCTATCAGCCATTCATTAGTCGAGATCTACTGCAGAGTTCGCGATCATTACGACACACGAAATGCTCAGCAAGGGGTACTTGATTTCGATGATATATTGGTGAAAGCCAAAACTTTGCTACAGAACCAGGTGATTCGGAATCGTTTGGCGCAACGTTATGCATACATTATGGTAGATGAATATCAGGATACTAACACGTTGCAGTATGAGATTTTGAAGCCGATAATATCAGATTTCTCTACTGGGAATTTTTTCATTGTTGGAGATCAGAAACAGAGCATATATGGTTTTCGAGATGCAGATGTTAGAGTATTTCAACAAACCACAAACGAGATAATCAAATATCAGGAAAAGAATACGAGCGATTTTAAATGGGATGAACAGTTACTGTCATCGACACAACAAGAGAAATGTGGAACCCTCCATTTGGCGGAAAATTTTCGGCTTCTTAGCAATCTGGTTGCTTTTGTGAANCTCCTCTTTGAACAGATTATGGGTTATGAGTTGGAAAATGAATTTGAAGTTAGATACGATCCATTGATCAAGGGGCGGAGCAATAATGCTTCGGGAAATATAGAATTATTACTTGGTTCCGAAACTCAGAACGAACATCAACTGATTGCCGCTCGTATTCATCACATGATTGATACGGAAGTGACTGTCTGGGAACGAAACAATATGGGGGAGATTGAGCGACCAATTCGATATAGTGATATTGCCGTTTTAATTCGCAATCGAACACATTTACCGCAAATTGAGAGCCAATTCATTCGAGCAGAGATTCCGTATCGAATCGCAGGAGGAATTGGATTCTATCAACGGCAGGAAATTTATGACATCATTAACTATCTGCAGTTTTTAGAGAGTCCTTCTAATGATGTTGNCCTCTTTGGCTTGTTACGTGCGCCTTTCTTTAGTTTATCGGACACCAAGTTATACGAAATTGCGCGTATAGAATTGGATTCATGCTTATGGGAGAAATTAAAGAATTACGGAAGGTTGAATTTAGATCAGGCAGGGATTCAGAGTGCAATAGAAAAGTTGATTCGGCATCTTGCTGTCTTTGCCAATTTGCCGATTAGTATACTGATCCGGAAAATTGTGAGTGAAACTGGGATGATTAGTGTGCTCAGTGTAGGGCAACAAGGGAATCAGCGGTGGGCAAATTATGAAAAGCTACTTGACATTGCTAGGGAATTTGACAANTCTAGCTTTATGAAATTATCGAACTTCTTGGAACAGATCAAAATCATGATTTTGGAGGAGGATCGAGAAGAACAGGCGACTATTGANCACACTNACGANTGTGTNCAAATTATGACTGTACATGCNTCAAAGGGGCTTGAATTCCCTGTTGTAATATTACCTGATTTGCATTACCCACCGAGAACAGATTCGGAACCGTTAATTGATGCTGAAGTTGGGATTGGCATGAGTCCGAAAAATCCAAGCAAGAATTTNGATAGAAGTGCCCCGGCNATGATTGAAGTTATAAAAACGCGATTAACAAATCGTCAACTGGCTGAAGAAAAAAGGCTTTTTTACGTTGCTGCTACACGCGCGAGAGATTGCCTGATACTATCAGCTACTCTTGAAGAAGGGAAACGACCGAAAGGATGGTTGGCTTGGACGTTAGATGCTTTAGGATTGAGAGATGGAATTCATCGGGATTTGTACGAATTTCCTGTCACCATTGAGGTGGTAAACTCTGAGTTTGAAGGTTCGTATGATCAAGTTGATTTTATACTTCCATTGTCTGTTATTCGTTCGGTGTCTGAATTGGGGTCCTGTACAGGATTCCCAGGAGCTCAAGTTGTTGCGCCTACGATAGATCTACCAAAAATTCACATTGGGCCGCTTCAAAGCCCTAATTTGGGTGGAACTTTCAGTGTCAGCGAACTTGTTACATATGCTTATTGCCCAATGATGTTTTGTCTCAGGCGTCAATTTGGTATGTCAATCGATGGGACAGACAGTGAAATCTGGCAGTTAAATCATGATGTTGATGAACCTGTTGATGTTGCCATACGTGAAGTGCTCTCACAGATTGAAAACTGGTCGGACTGTGACCAGATTCATTCGCTAGTCCAGTCTGTAGCACATGGCTTCACCGAATTGGTTGATGTTGTTCATNGTCATGTTGATTGTTTCATCCAATCAGAGATTGGNGGNATGACCTTGAGTNCGAAAAGCGGTTATTGCGAATCTCAGGTACATGCTTTGGTTGGGAAACACATTATTCATGGGAAGATTGATCGGATCTTCAAGACTCCAGATGGAACTTGGGAAATAATCGAATACAAAACAGAAGATGTTGGGATCTCATCAATTTTAGACAGAATTGATTTCTATCAAACACAAGTCGAATTGCAGGCACTACTTGCCCATCGGCTTTTTGTTGATCAGGAATTTGTTCCAACAACAATCTTTTTCACACAAACTGGTTATTCACACCGTTTCAGATTCAATTTGTTGGATATAGAAGAAATTGAAGCCCGTTGGACTAAGCGTATCGTCGATATTCAAAATAGTGAGTTCAAGCCGGGACAGAAGGATTGTCTAATGTGCATTGGTTCAAATGACTTGAAATGCTTCAATCAATTTCGATTGTAGTTAATTGTTGGCCGCTCAAAACAAGGTCTATGATTTGCCTCGTTTTTTTACGGGCACGGTCGATATGATTCAAACGCGAGCTTATTTGAACCTCTATTTGATCGAGTTGTGTTGAAAAATTCTGGGACATTCGTTTAACTTCCTTTGGTGAAGTACCACCAACACTTCTATTATTTTGTAATGTATTTACGGGGTCGAGAATTTGTTGGAGTTGGTCTATCTCCAAATCGATTCCCCTTTTGCTCAGTAAATGCTGTGTCTGATCCCAGTTAGCAAAAGTGTTGCCGGATCTTGATAGTTCGCCGACTACATTTCCGACAATTTCATGGCATTGGCGAAACGGAATGTCGTGTGCAGAAACCAGGTAGTTCGCTAGTTCAGTAGCTGTAATAAAATTCGTGTCACATAGCTGCGCCATCCGCACTGTATCAAAGTTAGTTGTTCCCAACATATCTGGAAGAATAGCGAGGCATGATTTCACCACATCAAGAGCCTGCCACAATGGTGGTTTGTCCTCTTGTAAATCGCGGTTGTAACCCATTGGCAAGCCTTTGAGGTTAGTCAATACATCAATGAGAGCACCTATAACTCGACCGGTTCTTCCTCGTGTTAATTCTGCGATATCTGCGTTTTTCTTTTGTGGCATAATTGAACTACCTGAAGCAAATTGGTCGTCAAGTGCCGCTATACGAAACTCNTAGGTGGTCCAGTAAATAATTTCTTCGCAAAAACGGGATAGTCCGACCATCAAAATGGATAGAGTTGAAAGTATTTCAAGGATAAAATCTCGTGAACTTATTACATCAAGCGCATGCTCTTGGATACCATCGAATCCNAGGAGTTTTGNCGTTAAACCTCGATCGATAGGGAAAGATGTTCCTGCCAATGCGGCCGCTCCAAGTGGATTCTGATTGATGAATGTGTAAGTCGAATCGAAACGTTTTAAATCTCGAAGAAACTTACTGACATAAGCGGTTGCCCAGAAACCAAGGCTTATTGGTTGTGCATGTTGGGTGTGGGTATAACCTGGCATTACTGTATAATAATGTTGATCAGCAATAGATAAAAACGACCGGCAGAGATTACTAAGTTGNTGTTGTATATCTAAAACCTGCTGACGAAGATAAAGACGTACGTCAGTTAATATCTGATCATTCCGCGATCGGGCCGTGTGCAATTTACCACCAAATTCCACCCCTGCAGTTTNGATNAGATACAACTCAACATTCATATGAACGTCTTCGTTTTTTGGGTCAAGTCTGAAAATTCCAGCTTTAAAGTCTTGATCAACNTGATCAAGACATAGTATTATCTGCTTGAGATCTGNGTTGGAGATGATTTTCTGCTTAGCAAGCATGATAGCGTGAGTTTGNCTTCCCCANATGTCATACTCAACAAGACGAAGATCTGTTTTTGTTGATTCGGTAAAATCTTGCGTTTTTTGATCCATGTCAGCCTGAAAACGGCCGCTCCACAACTTCTTTTTTTCTTTCATTCGTAGCCTCGAATATTTTGCTGATTATAGCATGTGTCTTTGGAATCAGCAAGTGATGGAGTTACCGTGGTTTTACTTGACGACANCATGGGGTAAGGGTAGAATATTGCTAACTTTAGAGGAGTCGGGAATTGCGTGTTTATCTGATATTTCTTATGCTTTCTATCCTGTTTAATATCGGGTGNTCGACATCTCATCAACCNATTGAAATCCAGCATCAAAGTAAGTTTGCCTTCAAGGCATATGAAGCTCAGCTATGGAACGAAGCTGTCTTTCGTTGGAACCGAATTTTACAGATCGATCCCAAATATGTTCCTGCTTATAACAATCTTGGTGTTGCGTATGAAGCGCTGGGTAAAATAGACGCAGCTTTGCAGGCCTACGAAACAGCTACTGAATTAGACCGAGATAACAGGTTCTACCGATTTAATTACCGTAGATGCCGGTTTTTGCGTAGAGNTGTTGAGGAAGAGGACCATGAATCAAACGATTGAAGCATTGTGCTTGCTAGTTCTNACTAGCATCATGATAACAGTGCTTATCGGGTGTGGTGATTCCGTCCGAAAAATCAATATTCCTGTTAAGGTTGATTCCCAAATAAACCTTGATCAGTATAATAATTTGGTGGTTCTGCCATTTACGGCGGTAAAGCGGAGAAATATGCTGGCAAATGTTCCTGTAGACACTGGGAATGAAATTGCACTGACACTTAGGTATAAATTGGGTAGACGAAAGGGTCTGAATGTAATAAGTACCCAAGAAACNTTTTTAATGCTTGATGGTGAAACCTCTGCCGTTAACACTTTAGCGAAGGCAAATGTTGATCGTGTNATCTCGATTGGTGAATATATGAATGTTGATGCAATTGTTGGTGGAAACTATGATTTTTATGCCGTAAGTCAGCCGAGACGTGCCTACTCTGAGCGGTATTCCCGAACACTGCAACGTTATGTAACCTACTATCAGGATTATCTAGAAAAAACATACGTGTTGTCTCTACNAATTCNGATTCTTGANGTTGCAACCAAAGAGTTTGTTTGGGATGAACTNTACAATCGTCGTGCCAGTGAAGCGCATAGTCTGGGATCAATGATCATCTCAGAAGTTGCTCCGACTAATAGTATCCTCAAAAATTTAATTCAACAAGCGTTGCGAAAATTTATCCGAGAGATTTCNCCNCATTACGAAACCGAATATCGTTTTTTAGTGCAGTGACAATCCGCTATCTAATTGTTAAGCACTNAAGCGACAGCCACATTTTATCTTCAAATTGACAACTTGAAAAAGCAACTTCAGCTACTTACATATCTCTTTTACAGCTTGATATTTTGTTTTGGGATTTCTGTTGCCTCTGCACAGTATTTCGGCAAAAATAAGGTGACGNATCAAAAGTTTGATTGGATGATTCACCGGACAGAGCACTTTGATATTTACTACTACGTAGAAAATTCGAGATTGGTTCCGATCATGGCTGACATTTCGGAAGAAGCGTACGAGAAACACAGTGAGGATTTTGGGCATCAAATTAAGAGCCGTACTCCCTTGATTCTATACCAGTCGCATACTGACTTTCGNGATACNAATATTATCCTTCAAGAACTAANTGAAGGAGTGGGTGGATTTGCAGAGATCTTCAAACGTCGAGTTGTGATTCCTTTTACAGGTTCCTTGGAGGCGTTCAGAGAGGTAATTTACCATGAGTTGGTTCACATTTTTCAATACGATATTATCTATCAAAAACCAGTTGCGCGGATCTATAGTGGTGAATTTATGCANAGCGCACCAATATGGTTTATTGAAGGTAGTGCGGACTATCTAGCTAATGATNTTGATGCAATGGGGGAAATGGTTTTGCGCGACGGGTGTTTAGACAACAATATTTTGCCGTTAACGCGCCTGAAGGATTTTCGAGCACTTGGGTCACAAGTTTACCTCGGTTATAAGATTGGTCAATCAGCGGTTGGCTATTTGGTTGATACTTATGGTCGGGAGAAAATTGGTGAGATAATGTATGAATTGCGTCAAAGTCGAACAAAAAATTTAGACAAAGCCTTTAAAAATACCCTNAATGTAACAGTCGAAGAATTCGATAAAAGTTGGCAAAATTGGCTAAGAAAAAGATATTGGTCAATGATGGCCAATAAGGATTTTCCGGAAACGGTTGCTGAAAATCTGACTGAGGATTCGCGTTACTCACACAGCGTTAAACCGATCTGGTCACCTAGTGGAGATATTGTTGCCTATATAACTGGAAATGANGGGTTTGGAGAGATTATTCTAGTTTCTGCCAAAACGGGTAAGCGGCTTTTTCGCGTCAGCAAAAGGTTTTTTCATGACGAATATGAAGATATCCTTACGAATGGCAATGGTCTGGCATGGTCCCCTGATGGTGACCGAATTGCTTTTCTCGCACGCTATCGTAAATCAGTTTACTTGCTGGAAATTGACATTTTAGCTGAAGAAATCAGAACCCGTATTAAATTAAAATATGATTCGGCACATTCACCAACTTATCATCCGGATGGCGAGCGTATTGTTTTTGCTGCCTTGGAAAATAATCAGACAGATCTCTTCATGATCAATTTGGTCGATCGCAAAATTGAGCGTATAACAGATGACCCGTTTGACGATAACTATCCAATGTGGCATCCGAAGAAGAATCAGATTGTGTATTCCTCAGAGCGAGATGGCAAAAATCGTCTTGTGCTCCTAGATCTTGATCGTAATATAGGTTGGGAACTGACTCATGATCGGTATAATGCTATCGCGCCGAATTGGTCACTTGAAGGAGATAAAGTGGTTTTTTCCGCTGATCTCAGTGATGTCTTTGATTTGTATACCTTGAATGTAGATGGAACTAGACTAATGCGTCTGACGCATATTTTAACTGGTTGTTCTGATGCCAGTTTCTCGCCNGATATGAAGAGAATTCTCTTNAGTGGTTATCGACNAGGCAAACAGGATGTCTACATCATGGAAATGGAAAAGGCCGTTAATCAGGAGATTGATTTGCCACCAGTAGAAAGGGCTGAATTTGCACCGGAATTGCCGCAATCTGAGCCGGTAAAACGAAGAATCGCACAGAGGAAATACCAGGCAAATGTTGGCATTGATGCAATCTTTACTGATTTTAGTTTGAGAGCGGATGGTCTGCTCCGCAACATGACGGAGATGATCGCCAGTGATATGATGGGTAATCATCGATTTAGTTTAAGCTTGGTAAACCAGTCAGGATATTTTGCACCTGATTTTGTGGCTAGTTATGGGTACCTAGAAAAACAAGCCAACTTNGGAGCTTCAATTTTTAATTATCATGAATATCATATGCTTTCTTCAATCACCAGCAGGCGCGGAGTTTTACAACGAATCAGTGGCTTTTCCGGATACATAAGTTATCCATTTAACCGATATCATCGGCTGGACCTCGAACTTGAATTGTACTCGACGCCTTTTACTTATAATTACTCATCCAGTCAATCTCTTGATAATCCAAGAGGATTACTATCAATGGGTTCTTTGTCTTTTGTCAGTGATACAACAATGTGGCGTCAGTTTGGTCCACACTCTGGGACTCGCTCGAAGTTGTCTGTTGATAAAGCTTTTCCACAAATTGGAAGTGCGTTGGATCTCGCNAACTTTGTGTTCGATATGCGTAGATACTTCAGAGTTGGCCGTCGGTCAACTCTGGCAACACGGCTTTTGTTAGCTGGTAGTTTTGGTTCCGATCAGTCACTTTTTTATCTTGGTGGGATTGATACGTTGCGCGGTTACAATTACGAAGCCCTTACTGGAACTCGTATCGGGCTTCTGAATTTTGAGCTTCGGATTCCATTCATTGACGAACTTCGGTTTGGCTGGCCGATTGAATGGGGAATTGGAGGTATCCGAGGGATTGCTTTTTCCGATTTTGGAACCGTCTGGAGTGATGAATCGAATAAATCCATTTTTATTCGCAAAGAATATAAATTTGGACCTAACAATCCATACCAAGCTGTTATTACCAAAGGTAACGGTATTCAACTTAAGGATATTAAAGGATCTATCGGGGTTGGGATGCGTCTACAATTAGGAATGTTCGCACTTGATTTCGTTGCAGCTCGCCGTACAGATTTATCTCGAATTGAGCCTAAAGCTACTTATCGTTTTGGCTTGGGACAAGCGTTTTAACCTCTAAAGTATGGAGTAATTATTGATGGACTCTCGTCTTAAAAGATTAGTCATTTTTGCAATAGTGATTTTGGTGTTGATGGCACTCTCCTCGGTTTTGGTGAAGATCTATCCTGATTTGCTTTGGTTTAGCATGGTANGCTATTTAGGAGTATACAAAAAAATATTGGTTNCTAAAATTTGTCTCGGGNTCGTTGTAGGCCTTGTGTTTTTAACCATCACNTTAGGTAATCTTTATTTTCTAAATCGATTTTCCCCAGCCCGTTTCAGTCCCTCAATTGTTGATGCGATTCCAGTTGCGAGGTGAGCTTGATTTCGATCTCCGAAAAATAGTCTATTCTGTTCTGGCGATGCTCTCAATTGCCTATAGCATGTTGATTGGCTACTCATCNTCCAGNAAATGGGAAATTGTGCTTCGTTANCTTGGGGCCAAGCATNTCAGCGTAAGTAACACCGATCCCATATTTGGCAAGGATGTCAGCTATTATATTTTTCGAATGCCGTTGGAACAGTTTATTTGCAGCAGTTTATTTGGGCTTTTGGTGTTACTTACCATTTTTACTTCGGTAATTTACTTCTTCCATGGTTCAATCTTTAGTGATCGAAACCATCTAGAACCACCTCGTAAAGTCAAAGCCCATCTATTTGCTCTAATTTCATTAACCTTTATCTTCTTTGCTTGGAATTGCCGATTCATGATGTTTGATTTGCTTAACAAACCCAGTAGTGATGTTGTACGTGTTGGTGGTGGATATGCTGCCATACATGCGCGTCTCCCACTTTTGTGGGTAATGTTGATATCGTCAATTGCTAGTAGTATTGTTTTTCTAAGCAGTATGTTTCTTCGTCGTGTACGATATGCATTGGGAGTGCTAGTATTGTTTTTCACAATTGTTTTTGTCGGTCAGTTTTATCCGAGATTTGTTCAAAAGTTTCGTGTTGAGCCAAACAAGCAAGANTTGGAGGCTAAATATATCAAGCACAATATTGAGGCAACACTTTACGCCTACGGACTTACAGATAAATGGGTTACCGAAGAAGAATATCCTCTTACGGATGAACTGTCATATGAAGATGTAATGAGCCNGGAAAATGCTGAGGTCATCAACAGTTCAAGGTTGTGGGATTGGAGACCTTTGCGGCGAACTTTCCGACAATTACAGGAATTAAGGTCTCAGTATGATTTCGTTGATGTAGATATTGATCGTTACAAGATGGATGGTGGCGTACGACAGGTAATGCTCTCGGGCCGTGAATTAAACATAAACGATCTACCAAGTGCTCGTAGAGATTGGTACAAAAAAACCTATGTATACACACATGGTTATGGGGCTGTGATGAGTCCAGTTAGTGAGATTGAAGATGGCAAACCTAAGATGTATATTCGTGATATTGATCCCATTACCTATGCTCCAGAATGGAATCTGAAGTTTGCTGATAATCCAGGTCCTCGAATTTACTATGGAGAGCGGACAACACATTACNTTATTACNCACCCCAGCCGANANAGTGAGGGAAAAGAACTACTTGAATTTGATTANCCGNTGTCGGTTGGNCANGATTATAAGAAGTATGCNTATCAGGGACTAGGCGGGATTAAGTTGTCGTCTTTCTGGCGCAGANTGGTTTATATGCTTAAGTTTAACAACGAGATAAAATTTGTTTTACCTGGAGAAATAAATCAACAGAGTCGTGTCATGTACCATCGTCACATCAAAGAGCGGACACAGAAAATTGCCCCTTTCTTGCGTTATGATAAAGATCCNTACCTNGTTTTACATGAAGGTCGACTTATTTGGGTTNTGGATGCCTATACCANAACAAACCGATACCCTTATTCNTCGCCGATGCAGGATGTCCTGAGATCAACTATAGCGGANCGGCAAGGGTTGCGTACAGCGAGACGAATTCAAGGNGGTGAAAGGCCTTGGGGGAACTACATTCGAAATTCGGTTAAAGTGACGATTGATGCTTACGATGGTACGGTAAATTTCTACCTTAAGGGGGTAGAGGATGATTCAATTGTGCAATGCTATAAGAACATTTTTCCAAATTTATTTAAACCGTTTTCAGATATGCCTGATAATCTTAAAACTCATATCCGTTATCCAATGACAATGTTTTTAATCCAAGCGCGTATGTATCAAGATTATCATATGAAGGATCCCATCACTTTTTATGCGGGAGAAGACCCGTGGGAAATTGGTCAAGAGATTTATGATAATACAGAACAAATGAGACAACCGACATCACCTGTCCAATCCAATCCGTTTGCCCCAGCACCGGAGAGAGTTGCTCCAACAGTTTCAAATGTGCAAGATGTTGCGCCTTATTATGTTATTGTTAAAATCCCGGGGCAAGAACGTGCAGAATTTGTGTTAATGCTTCCCTTTACTCCAAAAAACAAGCAAAACCTTACTGCTTGGATGGCAGCGCGCTGTGATTTGCCTCAGTATGGTCAATTAATCGTTTACAGATTCTCAAAAGGAAAACTAGCTTCTGGACCAATGCAGGTAGAGAATTATATTAGCCAAGAACCGGATATTTCACAGCAGATTTCACTCTGGAATACCCAAGGTTCTCGTGTCCTGCGAGGCAATCTTCTGATCATTCCGATGAGTGAATCGCTGCTGTATGTAGAACCAATATATATCCAGTCAGAAGGGGAGTCGGCGATCCCGGAGTTACGTCGTGTCGTTGTCGGTTATCGGGAAAAAGTTGTCTGGGGAGCGAGTCTTGATCAAGCATTAATTAAGCTCTTCAATGTCTCACCAGTGGATATTATATCGGGCTCCGCCGAGAAACGAAAAGCGGGAACGACGAACTTGTTTGTTGATGATAGTTCGTTGGACAGCAGTCTGGCCGAGTTGGCTAAGCGTGCCAATCAATATTTGAATCAAGCTCAAAATGCTCAGAGATTAGGTGACTGGGCAAGCTATGGAACGCAATTGAATTTGCTTGAGAAGGTTTTGAAACGGATGGAGGATCAGGATATACCTCTTAATGAAACCTCAGAATAATAGTGCTTGCTTGATTCTCGATGGGCGAATTCGAACTTAATTGACAGGTGAAATGTGGTACATTTACTGGCAAGCGAGTTTCTTCCAGGCCCTTTGGTAATTTGCTTGTTTCAGACTTTAAGTTCTCTATCTCATAATTTTTATCCAGCCTTGGATCCGAGATTTTTTGTGAATTTCATGCCACTTCATTCACTTGTAATTAGGATTTAACTGCCCTCATCAGATTGTCCATATTCAATCCAAATAAAAATAGAAATCTGAGTTTGTGTTGCATCTGATTTGAACAAGTCGATAAAATATGGTAACAAATCGATAAAATCTAATAAACATTTGAAACAGGTTGTATTGTGACAACGTTCTTCTCTTGCAGAGAAGAGACTCAAACTCCGGAGGATTAAGACTTTGTATCTTAGTCAACTTAAGATTAGCGGGTTTAAAAGTTTTGCTGACGAAGTTGAATTGATTTTGAAACCGGGTGTTACAGCGATTGTTGGCCCCAATGGGTGTGGAAAGAGTAATATTTCTGATGCTGTCCGCTGGGTGCTTGGTGAGCAACGTCCACGATCGTTACGCTGTGCGAATATGCAAGCTATCTTGTTTAATGGTGGAGAATCGTTAAAGCCTGTGAGCAAGGCTGAAGTAGCGATGCGAATTGCAGACATCGAGGATAGAATAGCACTTGAATCCCCTGAGCTTGAAATCATGCGGCAGCTAAAGCGAGGTGGCGAGAGTAATTATTTGATTAATCAAGTTCCTAGTCGGCTTCGAGATATCAACGAGTTGTTTATGGATACGGGTATTGGGGTTGATGCCTATTCTGTGATGGAACAGAGTAAGATTGATCTTATTCTCAATGCGCGTGCTGAGGATCGTCGTCAGATTTTTGATGAAGTTGCGGGGATTACCAAGTACAAGCATCGTAAAAAAGACGCGCTTAAAAAACTAGAGCAAACGGAACAGAATATCAGTCGGGTGAATGATATTATCCATGAGCTAGAACGNGAAACTGNGTCACTCCGTCAACAAGCAGAACAAGCTGAGAAATATCAGAAACTGCATCAGATGTTAAAAGGGNTTGAACTGAATCTTAGCAAACAAGAGTATAATCGGTTTGTTAAAGAACTTNGNGAAACTCAACTCAATTTAGAAGAAATTCTGATNGTGATCGCTGAAGCTCGAGAAGCTATTGATTCCACCGAGTTGCGAATTGAAGAATCAACCAATCGACAGATAGAGTTAGATCGGCTGATTCAACAGGGGCAAGCAGTCGTACTTGAATTTCAGAGTGAAATCGAAAAGACTGAGCGTCAGATCGTTCTCTATAAAGAGCGGCAGCTGAATATTCAACAACAGCGCACACGGGCTGCTCAGGCTATTGACTCGCTACAACAACAACTTGATGGGATTGAAGCACAGAAGCAAAAATCAAAACAAGAACAGGTAAAAACTGATGTAGCCTTCAAGCTAGAAGAGAATCGATTGAACGCGCGTAAAAGTACATTAGCTGACTTAATGTTACATGTTAATCAAACTAGCCAATCGATTGAAGCCGCACAAACAGAGCACTTAGNAGCAACCAGCCAAATTTCAGTAGTCGAACGGCAGATACTCTCGATCAATAACAGAATAGAGTATTCTGAATCTGATTTTATACGAATTAATGAAAGTTTAGAAGGCTTAGGGGNCGATTTTGATACCGCNCTGACGACGCACAAGGAATCNGAAATGCGTGAGAAGCAGGTGGNGGTAGAACTCCTTAGAATTGACAAGCAGAAGGGCGAGAGTGATCANGAACTGCAGAAACTACAAGCCAATCTTCATAAGTTGGAAGTAGAAATACAGGGTTCANAAGAATCGTTGGGAATGAGTGCNTCGCGTCTCAANTCTCTAAAAGATCTTCAGAGCACACATGAAGGATACTACAATGGTGTGCGTGCTATCCTGAAGGCAAAGGAGGTTGATTCCAACAAGTTTGGTGGCGTCTGTGGNGTAATCGCTGAACTCATTTATACTGATCCTGACTATGAATTGGCAATCGAAGTTGCACTCGGAGGTGCGATTCAAAATATCGTTACCGAAACGGCAGAAGATGCCCAGGCGGGTATTGCGTTCTTGAAGGAGAGGCGTGCTGGACGAGTGACCTTCTTGCCTTTGGATATTCTGCGTCCTCGATACTTCAATGAAGATAAATTATTAAATCAGCCTGGCGTAATTGGCGTGGCTGGAGATTTGATTGATTGTGACCCTAGNTATGATGTNGCAATTGATCAACTTTTAGGTAATACNTTGGTTGTTGAGGATATCGATATAGCGGTGCAGTTAACACGGAAATTTCGCCCGAATGCCCGACTCGTAACTCTTGAGGGTGATGTCATCAATACTTCGGGCGCTGTTACAGGTGGACACACAAGTAGCAAAACNAGTGGGCTNCTGAGTCGGTCTAGAGAGTTGGAAGATCTGGAAAAACGGGTGANTNATCTTAANCAAAAAGTTATCGAAAAGGATTCGCAACGTAAGGAACTGGTTAAGCGTATCAATGAGCTGCAGCAAATTCGACACAAGTTAAACGCTGAATGGCAAGAATGCCAAATTGAGCACAAAAGNCTTCTCCAAATGCTAGATCAATCGCAACAAAAGCTTAATCAAATTCGATATCAGCTTGATGCNATTGAGCAAGAGCGAGCCGATTTGATTGAACAATCAGAGCAAATTGAAGGAGAACGCCATCATCTCGAAACTGATCTGAAACAGGCCCAGAAGTCTGATTCCATCTTGCTCCGCAAGGTTGAGCGGCTTATGGAACAAGTTGAAGCGGAAAAGGATAAACTCAGNNAAGTCGAAGAATCATGTCAGAATCTACAAATCTCATTAGCCACGAAGGGGGAGAGACTACAGAGTTTAAGTACGACCATCACTTCGTTTGATGAGAATCAGAATCAAATAGTTGAAAGCATGCATAGTCACCAGAAGGTCATTGATTCTGATGAGGAGATGAAGCAGGAGCTTACTGGTCAGATTGACTCAGCCCAAAAACGATTTCTTGAACTTGAACAAGAAAAATTTGAGAATGAGGAAAAAGTTAGTACGCTTCGAACCGAGCGTGAAAGCATAACAGAAGTTATCTCCGAATCACATAAGATGATTAAAAAGGGCAGACAACAGTTTGACAAACACAATCGAATGCGTCATCAGTTAGAAGTTAGCACAACTCAACTGGAGATGCAATTGAAGGGNATTTCGTCAAAAATTCAAGATAAATACCAAGTGTCCATTGATCAGATTGAAGATGAAGATACTGGAAATGAAATTGATGAACTTGAACTGGTAGCTCAAACTGAAGATTTGAAAACCCAAATCGAAGCTATCGGTCCCATTAATCTTAAAGCAATTGAAGATTATCAAGAACAGAAAAAACGAGAAAGTTTTCTTGTTTCACAACGGGAAGATTTGCAAAAGTCCCTCGATTCCACATATGATNCAATTGAGAAAATTAACCAAACATCGTGTGAAGCGTTCCAACGAACCTTTGANCTGATCAGTGCAAATTTTCAGGANGTTTTTACTGANTTGTTTGGTGGTGGTGAAACGGAACTACAGCTAACAGATGAATCAAACTTGCTTGAATCNGGCGTTGAAATCATTGCGTGTCCACCAGGAAAAAGACCTCAGAATATTACACAACTTTCAGGTGGTGAACGCTCTCTGGTNGCGATTGCTCTCCTTTTTGCCATGTTCAAAATTAAGCCGAGTCCTTTCTGTGTGATGGATGAGGTGGATGCCGCGCTCGATGAGTCGAATGTCTTGCGGTTCACCAACCTAATTCGCAAATATGTCGACCAGACTCAGTTCATTATTATTACTCATAATAAGCGAACAATGGAAACAGCAGATATCATTTATGGTGTTACAATGGAACAAGCAGGTGTTTCAAAAATTGTTTCTGCAAAATTCAGTGATTAGTTACTAGAGGAAACCGCAAGCCAGTGTTAAGAAACTTGTTCAAGAAAAAGGATAAAGTAAAAGATCAAGAGTCGTCAGCACCATTGGAAACAATGGATTCGGATGTCGCTGAAGGGAAATTAGGTTCCTCTGTCAATAGTACTGAGGAAAAAAAAAGAACAAGTTGGTTTAATCGTCTCAAAGCTGGGTTGTCGAAGACTCAAGAAAACCTTGTTGGTCATATTCGATCTCTTCTTCGGGCAGATCGAAAAATCGATGAGGAACTGATGGAGGAGATAGAGGAAATCCTTATACAAGCTGATGTAGGCGTAAATACAACAATGATGCTGATGGACAACGTCCGCGATATCGTGCAGTCGGAGGGACTGAGCAACTCCTCCGATTTAGAAGGTGTAATCCAGCAAGAAATTCTCAACATTCTTGATGAAATCGATCAACCTCTGGATATCTCCGATCATCAACCGTATACAATTCTTGTTTTGGGTGTTAATGGTGCTGGTAAAACGACAACGATTGGAAAACTTGCCCATCGATTCAAATCTGAAGATAACCACGTGCTTGTTGCGGCCGCAGACACATTTCGTGCCGCGGCTACTGATCAACTACAGGTATGGTGTGATCGTGCTGGAGTTGAACTGATTAAAGGGAGCGAGGGCTCTGATCCTGCATCTGTGGTCTTTGATGCTGTTGACGCCGGAAAATCTCGCGGGGCTGATGTAGTGATTGTTGATACTGCGGGCAGGCTTCATACTAAGAAACCTTTAATGGATGAACTGGCTAAGATTGGACGGATAATGGAACGAGCAATCCCTGGGGCTCCACATGAGGTGCTATTGGTAATTGATGGTACAGCAGGTCAAAATGCGATTATACAGGCCAAGATATTTCATGAGGCTGTCCCTGTTACTGGTGTTGCCATTACCAAACTTGATGGTACTGCTAAGGGGGGGATTGTGATTGCAGTTAAGCATGAAATCGGAGCTCCTGTTAAGCTGATTGGTATTGGTGAACAACTTGATGACCTTCGTGATTTTGTCGCCAAAGATTTTACTGATGCCTTGTTTCAGCAAGAAAGCCATCTAGAANGCAATTTGATGGTTGATGAATAAAAAAAGAATACCCATCCGTTANNCACTATTGAACCNTTCCATTGATTTAATCCGTCCTGAAAACAGCTTTTGTTTTGTTTGACTTCTGCAAAGTAAGTTNGATATATTGACCGTGNGCAAAACCCAAGTTAGAAAAAAACGAACTTTTTNCNGATCTGTTTGTCTATAAAGTTAGCGTGCAAACATACAATATTTTGTCCATTACCACATTTTTTTCTAAAAAGGCCGCACCAATTGTTGATCAACACGAAATCGATTTGGTCAAGCGTTGTCAGAATAGGGATATGCAGGCGATGGAAGAAATTGTTGGTCAATACGAGAATCAGGTCTATAATATTGCTTATGGTATGCTTGGTAGTCCCGAAGATGCTCAAGATATCACGCAAGATGTATTTGTTTCTGTCTGGGAGAAAATTGGTCAATTCAGGTTTAGATCTAAGTTTTCGACTTGGTTATATCGAATCGCTAAAAACGTGTCACTTAATGAGAAGTCCCGTCGAACGAGTCGAAAAACGGATGTGGTGGAAATTGATGATTCTCAAGCATGGGTGCCGGTGGATTATCAAACTCCAGAGGATGAGATACTTGCATCCGAGCAACAACAGATTTTACATAAGGCACTTGGACAACTTAAAGAATCATATCGTACCATCTTGGTGCTTCGCGAAATGGATGAGCTATCCTACGAAGATCTCTCTGCGGTTTTGGGATGTTCCATTGGTCGTGTCAAATCTCGCCTATATGAGGCGAGAATGCAGTTAAGGGGAATTTTAAAGCGAGAAAACTAATGAACAGAAAAAAGATGCAACGGCAACTTTCTGCATACTTGGATCACGAGTTAAATGAAGCGGAAAAACTAGCTGTTGAAAGACACCTTAGTGGGTGCCAGGAATCAGCCAAAACTTTTGAGAATCTTCAGCAAAACAGCCAATTGATGTCCGGGCTTCGTCAGCCAACACCATCTGGTATTTGGGAAGGAGTCCAATCTCGTATTGAAGAGGAAAATAAAGGAAGTTGGAAGTCTCGCTTTACTCTGCCTGTAAGAGGATGGTTTCTACATCCTATACCCGTTGTTTCCATGGTTGCGTTGATTACTGTATTTGCCTTCTCTTTCTTCATTCTTGATGTTGATCAGAATTCGTTGGAAGATCCGCTTGATTTTTACCTGATTGCTCATAATGAACAGACGATGGGGTTCTGGTTGATGGGGGAAGACTCCTCCTCGCAGGAATCATCGGTTGACACCAATTTTACTGTATCAGATGAATCTCAGGCCTATCTAGATACATACTTTGGATATTAAAGGGTAACTGAGATTGGATCTATTCAATGCTAAAAACTGCTAAAAATTATAATTACTTCAAGATTTTAGAAGTTGCGCTCATATTATGTGTGTGCAATTTTTCCAATGCTGATAACCAGAAAATGCTGGAGCAGCTTCTAAACAATCATGCGAAGACCAGTTATGTCGTTAGGCAGGTTTTGATTGATTGGGATACTGTAGATATTTCGGATAATCCTCCTTCGTGCCTCGCTCGTGAAGAGGTAATTGTGCAAAAAACACCAGCCAAATTCCAAAGGCGACTTGTTCGATATCCTCTGATGGGCAGAGGAGACCCCATCAACCGTTATAAAAAAAGTTTAACTGCCGAACAGCAAACGTCAATTCGAAACAAAGTNCTTAAAATGTTAGAATCCGGAGTGTCAAGTTGGGAGATAGAAAATTATGTCGATAGTTCGCTTGANAAGTANATTGACCGCTCCATGGAGCNGNCAATTCGAGACANTCAGCAGACGGAAGACAGGACCACACGAGGAGGTCGACGATTTGGAGCGCGTGCTTCAAGGAATCGAGGTAATTTNCCACGNCCAAAGCGGATTTCTAGGTTACTGAAAGAAAANATGGATATCTTGAGTAAGAATTACGAGATTCNAAAAGGTGANAGTGTTGATAAGATCGCTGGATATGAAACCGTCTTCTTTTCGATTGAACCTAATTTTGAAGATCGGCCCACGTTACGGATATGGCTAGAAAAGGAAAATGGGATACCACTTCGGTTCGAGCGCATTAATAAATATGGCCAGATGCAATACTTACAGGTTTCTACTCAAATCAGCTTTGATTTAAATGAAGTAGATCGAACCTTGGGAAAACTCGTCGAAGATAAGACGTCTAACGCTCCCGAAGGTAAAGCAAGAAAGACTCTTTCATTTCCTGAGGCAGAAAAGGCCTTTGGTCAAAAACCTGTCTTACCAAACTATCTTCCTGCAGGTTTTGAATTACACCAAATTGAACCTATGAAACTTCCTCGAACCACTGCCACTACTTTACACTTTCGCTATACCGACGGCTTTCTGACNTTTTCCCTTTTTGAGGAAACAGGTAGGAGATCTGGAATTTTTTCCCGATTNAGACCGCGAAGAAGTAGGGATGGTAGAGGCAATGATCGTGAAAGGAATCGTAAAGAGGAAAAAATTGAGATTGGTGAAAAATCAATTCGTGTGATGAAACTTCGTCATGCGCAGGTTTATAGTTGGCTTGAAAACGATATAAATTTGAGGCTGATTGGAGATTTGAGCAGATCTGAAATGATCAGGATTATTGAATCCATTAGTAGTAATTAAGAATACTTCGTATTAGCGTAATCCCTTATCCTTTCCATTCCCAAGCAACAGGTTTTCAGATGCCATTCATTTAGGTTGCAGTTTGGTTGCTTTGCTGATAATCGATTTTCATTACCGTAAAACTTTCCTCAAGTTTGTTGTCTAGCTCTGTTTNCTTGTAACTTATTCAAGAATTCTGAATAGTAAATCAAATACAGGTCGTTCGTCGACGCGATGTTTGTGTCGTTGTCGGAACCTAGTTAATATGCCGGNTTTGCTTTGCAGTTCTAGCATGGTCTTGATTTCGGTGCTTGGGATTATGTCGTCTAAAGCGAAAACCTCATAAAAATCTTGGCGTTGCTCAGGTTCGAGTACTAGGGGAAGGTTATGTCGGATTAGACTTAAGAAGATGTTTGCTTGNGGAGTATCGTAAAATTCAGTATCATGCCATTTTCGCCCAATTTTTGCGCAAAAGTTGCATTCAGAAATGGAAACAGCGACTTGATCACTGTCGTTGTAGATACGGAACGAAACAAGAAATAATAGAAACCCACCTCGGGTAATGAAGCAGTTTGTTTCCTCTTCAAGGCGCTCAACTCGAATGTGNGATCGACTGCNATGTCTTGGTTTAGACGCGCTATTATTTTNAGAATCGAACCAGACGTCATAGATCCATTTTGAGATCGAAAGGACTACAGCGATTGTACTGAAAATGAGAGCAATTGTTGCGCGATCCAAGATAAGAACAAGATTCTTTAGAGGTACAGTTCGAGGAGAGCGTGACTTTTTGGATCAAGCTCGTTGTAGTTAACGATCTCGTAACGATTTCCGTCAACGTCTTTGATCAGCACCCGACTACTATCCATTGGGGTTACGTCCATCCGAGAACCCAAATTAATCTGACTAGGACCAAAGTTGGTATCAACTTTCCATTGTGTCACGCCAAATCTCCCATCGATAGAATTGATTCGCTCAATCCTCGGCATATAATACGCTTTTTCAAGTTGATCAACGACAATTTCACGATCTGATTTCTTAAGATCTTTTATGTTTTCTATAACACCGATTTCATTCTCTTCTTTATCGATCAGGCAGATAAATTGAGTAGGATTGGATAAGGGGAAAGATCTTATAATTTTTATTTGCGTGTGGACCGAGTTGTCGGGCAATGTGATCTGGGGATCTCCATATTGGTCTATGCGCAACTCTAGATTTTTAGCGTCAAGGAATTCAACTTCATCTTCAATCCTAATGGCTTCTAGCAAAATTTCACTCCATACACTTTTGGTTTGTTAATTAATCAGTAGGTTTGCTATACATTTGATCCGTTTCTTGATTCTTTTTGGGAATAAAAGGGCGTAGAAGGAACAANAACATCTTTTTCTCTTTTTCCCAGAAAAAACGGAACTTTCCCAGAGCGGTTCCATAAGTAAGCAGAAGGATCTGGTAAGTNAGGAAAAAAAGCAGTATGTTTACAACGAATGGCAGGTCTTNTGGTAAGAAATTCATTTTTTTTCTTAAAAAAACGCTNGTTGTTCCTGCTAATGAAAATGCCATCATGATAGCTAAGAAACCCCAGATCCCAACTCCCCATTTTTGCTTCAGCTTTTCTATGATTTTCATTCTTTAGATAACGCAATTAAATTCGGTTTCGGGCCTCTACTTGCCATGTATCAATCAGGTTNCCATCTGTGTCGATGACATAATAGAATTCGTGTAAGGCGACTGTTGGACATACGTGCGTTGGCATGACGAAGATCACCTTTCCAATATCAATATTATTCTCTGCATCGTCAATTTTCATTGTCCAATGTTCTTCGTTGTGGATGCTAACTTCCACCTGTTCAAAATCCATTATTTTTCCGCGGACGTCTTTTGGGTCTGCTGCGATTGCTTTATGTCCTAGATCTAATGTGAATGTCCCTGACGTGGGTATGCTAATCACACGACTCAGTAGAAGCGCTGCTGGAATAAAACCAAGGTCAGGATATTTTTGTGAGTAACCGTAGTCGTTAAAGACGAATGTCCCAGGGGATGTTTCGACATCTGGGATCTTTGCATATATAGGAAATGTTGGTGTGCCTCCAAGGACGACCATTGGTACTTCAAGACCTCTCTCAGCAAGCATCTCTTTAAAATTGGAGACTAGTCCTAGCGTTAATTGGCATGATCTCTCACGATCTATGGGGTTTGGGTCATGGATGTGGCCATCGTAGACATGGAGTCCCCAAGCATGAAGACTTTTGGATTGATCGATTTTTGCATAAAGTTCAACTGCCGCATTGCCAATTTCGATACCTGTCCGATGCATGCCAACATTGAGATCAATCATGACTTTTAGTTGAAGGGAATTGTGATTTGTTGCCGACGATAGCTGATCAACAACTGAAGGGTGGTCAACTATCACTTTAAAGTCGGCTTCAGGGAAATCCTGTATGAGTTTCACTAGGCGTTTTATATTGGGTTCTATGATTTGGTAAGCTATGACGATATCCGATATGCCTGCTCTAGCTAACATCCTTGCTTCACGGAGAGTGGCGCACTTGTGTTTTGTGATACCTGCGCCAAGTTGCAATTTTATGATTTCGGCTGTTTTATGCGTTTTTGTATGTGGGCGCAACTTTGAGACATCTCCGTCAACTATTTCAATCGCACGGTTTATATTCTTCTTGACTAAGTCTAAGAAGACAACCAAAGATGGACTAGGGATTCCATCTTTGTCTCGAATGAAATAGTTGTGATCCAAG
This sequence comes from Candidatus Poribacteria bacterium, assembly GCA_002697225.1. The sequence goes on along the minus strand of NZUQ01000164.1, from coordinate 34,222 downwards.
TGTCTCTCCAATTCTCAAACTGTGAAGCTAATTCTAACATGACTGCTGTGTTTCGGCAAGACTAACTATTTCGGTTGCCTTTGGGTGATAGCTAGGGTAGAATTTGGCCGTAGGCCTTTATAGGCTATGTATTGAAGAGATCCCGCTTGATTATATTTAGTGGGGTGCTTTTGTGGATTTAATGACCTTACCTCCAGTGTTCAAGATTATGCTACATCGCCAACGTCTTCATACATCACTTGCTACTTCTGCGATTTGCCATTTTGTTTTGGTATTATTTGTTGTCAAGTTTCTTGTTACTCAACCTGTNGAATTGGTCGCAAACCGTATTAAGGTTGATATATTTCGTTTTTCGCCTAAGGTGAACGAATCGCCTAAGCCAGTTAAATCCCTCTCGTTACCACCCGTTCCTCAAGTCGAGCGGACTAAAGAGAAACCTGAAATCCCCAAGCCTCCTGTACTGCCTAGTTTAGATTGGACTAAGGTGAATCAAATTGAGGAAAGTCATCGGCTCAATGCTGATGTGGCGCTCAGTGAGAGTAGATCTCCTATCATCAATAGACGGATATTGAATAGTGGAATGTCTCACATTGACCCAGTTAAATCTTATCCTAAAAAGATTCCTAAAGAGATTCCTAAATTGCAATCTGGTGTCCGTTTGACTAAGGGGTCTTCAGATAATGATGATACAACAATTAGGATTGTAACTCCTTCTCGTATACCTTTGGAGGTAGAAGGGGGAGGACTCGCTGAAGCGTCACCTAACTTAGAACCGAAACAATTGCAAACAGATCGTCGCCGTGGTCAAGTTTTACGCTTTGCGTCGATAGGTAACAGCTCGGGTAGTGTACGGACAACGTCACCTCCATCCAATTATCCTAAGATGATGTCGGATCTTGCTCGCCACCAATTACTCACTTTGTCAGGAGGTAAAGTTGATATCGTCTTTGTAATTGATAAAACCGGTAGTATGGTAGATAACGTGCGTGGTGTTCGAGCATACATCGATCACTTTTTCGATNTATATGACCGTGAAGGATATGATATTGCTGTTGGGTTAGTCACGTTTGCTGATCTTGAGAATCACAAGATTAAATGGCGTGGCGTGACGAATGATCGGCGCAAGTTTAAAAAATGGCTCCATAAGATCGATTTTGAAGGTGGGGGCGACTTGACGGAGTCTGGGCTTGATGCGTTGATGAAAGCGATTTACAAAATCAAATATCGAGAACTAACACAGCGAATATTTGTAATGGTTAGTGATGGCGTATTCCATGATGCCGACTACGATGGCCGTTCTGATTACAGCCAAGATCAGGTGATTGCATCTCTGCAGGAATATAATATTCGTGTTGATGTAATTGGTGTTGATTACTTACCTGTTAGGCAACTCGCCAACGCAACTGGTGGTAGTTGGCAAGTCATTCCCGGTAAGGGGTATATGGAGCGCCAACTTCCATTTCTAACAGAGAAAATGTTATCTGAATTTGGGACTGTTATATCAAATGCCCAGTCTTATGAAGATGAGTTGATTGTTTGGATCAGTCGAACACCTCGTCCTAAATTGGTAAAGATCAGTTGGAAGGTGCTCAATCCAGTTGGAGAAAGATGTTATGGTGTGTTTACCAAACAGGTGTCGATACCTAATGATAGTTCAGTGTTTATTAAGTTTGCTCCACATATTAATCCACAAAGTTTTAAGACAGAGTCTGGGATCTATACCGTAATTTATCGTCTCGAAAACGATTTGGGGCACCGCAGTATTTTACGGCGTAATCTCGAGTTGTAGGCATCGTGTCAAATCGTATCTTAAGGATGGAGAGATAGAGTGTTTAAAAAGATTCTGGTTTGTACAATATTATGTGTGTTTTACGTGGCGGTGGCTCGTTCACAGAACTCACTTCAAGAAGACTATGATGCTATTCAAACAGCACACGATCTTTACTACGATAAGAAATATTCAAAAGCCCTATCTGCCTATATGGACTTACTGGGAGGTCCACTTCAGACTAATACCAAAGATTTAATTCGACTAAATATTGGTCGTTGTTATGGGGAATTGGGAGATGATGTAAATGCTATTCAATCTTTAAGCACACTAATAGACGACAAACCTGATGATTCTTATTCAACACAGGCGGTTTATCAGATTGCCAATCTTTATGCAGCTCGTTACCAATACAGTGAAGCGTCCCAAATTTGCAGAAAACTTGCCGAGAAATATCCTGATACTAAGACAGCATCAATAGCTGGTTATTTGACAGCACAATATCTTTATTACGACCAAAAATATGATGAGGCAATAGAGTGCTATCGTGAGTATTTAAATAATTATTCGTCCTCTCCTTATCGGGTAAGTGTAATCCAAGCATTAATTCGCATTTATGGGGTACGTCGAGAGTATGGAAAAGCAGAAAGATTGATTCGAGATCAACTCGCCGTTAACCCAGGTGATATGGGGCTTTTCGAGCAGCTAGCAGATCTGTATAAATCTCAAGGCAGGCGAAAGGAAGCACTGAGTCTTTACCAAAGTGTTCTTGAACGAAATCCGGGCGATACGAACTTGCTGGAAAAATTGGGGGAGTTATATGCGGAAGCTGGGCAAAAAGATCTAGCTGTCGAACAGTGGGCAAAAATTGCTAGTAGCGGTTCTAACCAGTACTATCGCTACCAGAAGCTTGGCCAAATTTACTTGTCCAATCAGATGTATGATAAAGCAGTTGATGCTTATAAAACTGCTCTTGAAATTAACCCCAAATATTCGTTGCTGTACACTCAATTGGCGAATGTATACAAAATTCAAGGGGAAATCGACAAGGTAGTTGATACTCACCTACAAGCGCTAAGTATCGTTGATATTGGTGCCTCTGGACGCAGTAAGATTATTACAGAACTAGCTGAAATTTATGAAGGAGACCGGCGTCACCAATTACTCAACGACGTGATTAGTCGGATTCAAGTGATGCTTCAGCGGGATCCCCAAAATGCGAAAATGGTGTTGGCACTGGCGGAAATTCATTTCCATCGAGCTGATTATGAAGCATCGCTTGGAAACTTCAGACGGCTACGCAGCCTGTATCCTGCTGATCAAGGGCAGCAACTCGAAAAATACGCACAAATTCTTGAAAGGGAAGGGTCTTCCTCTGCAGCACAATTTTACCAGGCAATTGCTGAATTCTATCCGGGTAGTCATTTGAAGCGAAGTGCCCAGATAAAACTTGCACAATTTCACCAAAAATCCGAAGAATGGGAAGAGGCGATTGCGGTGTTGCGACAAATATCACCCTCGGATTTATCGACTCTGGTGTCGCTTGGTNAAATTTATCTGTATGGGTTANACGACCTTNACNCTGCAGAAAGAATATTTCAACAGCTCTCNGGTCAACAGCTAGTTTATAATCTACAACAGCAAGTAAATTTGTTAATTGCTGAATGCTATATTTTGCGTGGCAGATCAGTCGCGGCGCAAAGTGTTCTCGGCCCAGTGGTAGATAAATACGGTGATTTTCAATTACGTGCTCAGAAATTGATAGGAGATTCCTATCTTTTCAATGCNGAGTTCGATAAAGCGGTTAGTTCCTACAAAAAAGTACTCGAAATCTCAGCGTCTAATTCCTTGAGTAATGATGTATTAGATTTACTTGTACTTATTCAATCTAATGGGGATTTTGACAAATTGCCNCTTAAGCGTTATGTTGAAGCGGTTGTGGCAAATCGGCGGGGTGAAATAGGAACCGCAATCCAGATTTGCCAAGATGTGATTGACGAGTTCTCAAGTGCGTACATTGTTGATGATGCTTGGTGGTTAATTGCTCAGATTCAGGTTCGTCAAAAGGCTTATACTGAAGCAATTNAGGCTCTGAAAAACATTATAAGCATTTCTCAGTCTTTAATCAGACCAGAAGCACAGGCCAAAATTGCTGATCTATATATGCTGAAAGATGATTCCGAACTTGCTATTCAAAGTTATACGTCACTGATTGTAGATTATCCTGATAGTGTCATGGCAAATTATGCTCGGCAACAGATTGACTTACTCGGTAAAAAATAACCTGTGGTTTAAAAGATGTGCTAAACTATCGGCCTTTTGCTTGAATTTAGCTGTTGCCTTATGCTAGAATGCCGAAATCTGTTTTCGCAGAAGGATAAAGGAGATCTAACTAAATTTATGAAGGAATACCAACCAGAAAATATCCGAAATATCGGTGTAGTTTCACATTCCAACGCTGGCAAAACTTCGCTTATAGAAGCGATCCTTTTTAACAGTGGGACCCTTGACAAGATGGGGAGTGTTGACCAAGGAACCTCAGCGAGCGATCATGCAGATGATGAAATCGAACGGAAAATAACTATCAACTGTTCTATCTGTGTTGCAGAGTGGGAAGATCATAAACTGAATTTGATTGATAGTCCTGGAGCGGATGACTTTTATGGGGATCTTGAAAGTGTGCTGCGGGTTGTAGATGGTGTAGTTGTCATTGTCGATGCTACAACTGGAATTGAAGGTGGTACCGAAAAGGTGTGGGAAATTATAGAAAAATATAATCTTCCCGCTACTGTTTTTATTAATAAAATGGACAAGGAAAATGCGAATTTTGCAGATACTCTTGATAGTATAAAGGACACTCTTGAGGTGCCAATAGCAACAACTCAATTACCGATAGGCCGAGAATCCGATTTCTCGGGCGTAGTAGATATCATCCAAATGGAATCATCTTTAAAACCAAATGGTAGGGAGCCCCATCCCGATTCTGATATTCCCGTCGATATGGAGGATGACGTCGAAGAAACCCGGGAGGAATTGATCGAGGTTGTGGCTGAAAGTGATGATGAATTAATCGAGAAGTACTTTGAAGAAGGGGAACTTTCATCGAAAGAGATTCAGCTTGGTATCCAAGGTGCTTTCCGTAACAAAGCAGGAATTGTTCCTATCCTTTGTGGCTCGGCACTTGAAAACATTGGGGTTCAAAATTTGATGGATTTTGTTGTTGAATGTTTTCCCTCTCCGGAAGATGCCGGTATAATTGAAAGTGAAGATGGTGAAATAACCCGTGATCCCGGCATCTCATCTCCGATGTCTGCATTAGTTTTCAAGACTCTAGCGGATCCTTTTGCTGGTCGATTGACGTTGTTCCGAGTTTATTCAGGGGTTTTGAGCGGTGATTCTCAAGTTTTTAACTCAGTTAAGGGGCAAAATGAAAAGATTGGGAAAATCTCATTCATGAATGGTAAGGATCTTATTGATACTCCTCAAATCGTCGCGGGGGATTTCGGTGTTGCTATCAAACTTGTCAATGCTCAGACAGGGGATACTTTTTGTGATGCGGATAATATCATTCAACTTCCCTCAATTAATTTTCCAAAGCCGGTTATTTCTTTTGCAATTCTACCAGCTCGTGAAGGCGATGATGAAAAGCTGTCAACCGTGCTGCAGCGTATGTCTGAAGAGGATCCAACCTTTCGTATAGAGCGTAATGATACAATTCGACAACTGCTGGTGTCTGGATTAGGTGAAGTTCACCTCAATGTTATACGTGGGCGTATGAAAGATAAATTCGGTGTTGAAACGGCAGTAGAAGATCCGAGAGTGGCATACAGGGAAACCATTCGTGGTCGTGCTAATCGCGTAAGGGGGCGGCTGAAGAAACAAAGTGGAGGTCGTGGACAGTTTGGAGAGGTTTGGATTAACTTGGAGCCGACACAACCTGGAGAAAACGGGGACGATGAATTTGAATTTGTGAATAAGGTTGTTGGTGGTTCCGTTCCAACTAATTACATTCCTGCGGTTGAAAAAGGAATACGCGAAGCTAGAACAAGTGGTNTTCTTGCNGGTTACCCGTTTGTCGGTTTTCGGGTTACNTTGTATGATGGTAAGCATCATCCGGTTGATTCTTCTGACCTTGCTTTCCAGATTGCTGGGTCTCAAGCTCTGCGGGATGCTACGCTTGATGCGAAACCGGTAATGCTCGAACCGATTATGGATGTTGAAATTTCCGTTCCGGATCAGTTTATGGGTGATGTCATTGGCGATCTAAATAGTAGACGTGGTCGTGTAATGGGTGTTGAACAAGTAGGGAAACGTCAAGTTATTGGNGCTACTGTTCCGTTGTCAGAAATGTTTCGTTATTCGATTGATCTTAAGTCNATTACCAGTGCTCGTGGTAGTTTCACNATGGACTTTTCNTNTTATGANCAGTTGCCGGATGAATTAGCTCAGAAAGTTATTGCCGATTCTAAGACGGATGAAGCTGAGTGATTTGAGATGCTTTAGCATAAATACNCGGCTATTTTTCTCTNTTTTGCTTCAATTTCTGNGAATCATCAATGATCTTGGTCTTGATCNTTCCTAACCAGTAGGTTNATGGCTTTAGCGTATCTAAAATCCNTTTCGTCTTTTGTTTTTCCTTGAGTNAGTTCTCATAAGGNTCTACTTTAAGTTNAGTTGTCTTANTCTACATGTATNATGGCTAGATCTTAACCGGTTTCNNGTGGTCAAATNGTATAGCTTANAATTGAGGTTTAATGATACTGTGGCTTGATATTTTGNTGNCNATCTGTTATACTCAGCTACAGNTGGGNACTCCAGTGTNATGGTGATTTNNAGCTGTNNNTTTGAGCGNAGTTTTTGTTTGNATTTATTTTAGTTTTTACCCCAAATATTTGTTAGGAAGGTTGACGCTTCGTGAGCAAGAATGCCAAAAGTGGATTGGTTTGGTTNGTCATCATTGCAATCATCGCTTTTGCTGTCTGGAATATGATAGNGTCCAAAGAAACGGTTTATTCACTCGCTGCTTCTGATTTTTATAGTCTTNTTCAGCGAAAAGACAGTCGAAACCTTTTCGATGTGACGTATAAAATTAANATTGGTAAAGAATCGATTGAAGGTAAGTTTAGGAATGTTGCAGAAATTATCGATCTTGTTAGTAGCCGNTCTCCGGAAATTCTGAATATTGGTGATGCGTGGCAGGGGGAATTTAAGACNTCACGTGACATNTTTTCAAATTATCCGCTTCAACAAAAGCTGATTGAATATGGTATTCCGTTTGATAATGAGCNAAGTTCGAATTTNCCCCAATGGCTTGTTATATTNGGGACAACAATTCTGCCGATNNTNCTTTTTATTGGCATAATGGTTTTCATATCAAGACAGATGCAAGGAGCTGGNAATCGGGCGATGTCATTTGGCAAAAGCCGTGCGCGCTTGCACTCAGAANGCCAANNTAAGAAGACTTTTGNGGANGTCGCTGGTTGTGATGAAGCAAAAGAGGGATTGGAAGAAGTTATTCTTTTCCTANAAGATCCCAAACGTTTTCAAAAGCTTGGAGGACGTATNCCCAAAGGTGTTTTGCTGATGGGNCCTCCTGGNACAGGNAAAACCCTGCTTGCCCGTGCNGTTGCTGGTGAGGCAGATGTTCCATTCTATTCGATCAGCGGATCTGATTTTGTCGAAATGTTTGTTGGGGTCGGTGCTTCACGTGTGCGGGATCTTTTTGANACAGGAAAGAAGAATGCCCCCTGTATTNTTTTCATTGACGAACTTGATGCTGTTGGTCGGCATCGTGGTGCTGGTATCGGCGGNGGGCATGATGAACGTGAACAAACNTTGAACCAACTTCTTGTTGAAATGGATGGTTTTGACACATCTGAAGGTGTGATTCTTNTTNCGGCAACAAACAGACCCGATGTTCTTGATCCTGCGCTACTGCGTCCAGGGCGATTTGATCGGCAGATTGTGGTAGATCTTCCGACNGTGAAAGGTCGTGAGGAAATATTTAAAGTTCACTCATCTCCACCGATAAAACTTGGAGATGATGTTGATATGTCAGTTTTAGCTAGGTCAACACCATATTTTTCTGGCGCNGATATCGCAAATATGGTAAATGAAGCAGCTCTCTTGGCGGCAAAAGANGATAAAGAGGCTATCNATCAAGCCTGTTTAGATGAAGCGAAGGATCGCGTAATGATGGGGCCAGAACGACGGAGTATGANGCTTAGTGATGAAGAAAGANAAATAACGGCTTATCANGAAGCGGGNCATGCANTACTCAACCANTTCTTNCCNGAAAGTGATCCGAACTATAAATGTACTATTATTCCTCGNGGAAGAGCGCTTGGAGTAACGATAAAACTTCCGGNANTAGAGCGTCATAACTATGGGAAAAAATTTTTGTTGAGTGAGATTGTNGTTCTGCTTGGAGGTCGTGTTGCTGAGGANATTATGTTTGGTGAACAGACAACNGGAGCCCAAAATGATTTTGAAAGATCCACTAGTATGGCAAGGAAGATGGTGATGCAATGGGGGATGAGTCAGTTNGGACCACTGGCATTTGGCAAACGAGATGAACAAGTTTTTCTNGGTAAGGAAATATCACANCATCAAGATTATAGTGAGNNTACTGCNATTGAAATTGATCGCGCCGTCAAGCAAATTATTAACGAATGTTATGATCAGGCACGGACGGTTGTTGAAACTAACCTTGANGGGTTAAAGAAGCTTGCTGCAGGTTTACTTGAGCACGAAACGTTGGTTTTGTCTCAGATTGAAGAGATTCTTGGNCCACGTCCGCAACCATCGTCATAATTGNAAAATCTGTAAAGATTGNTTGTAATTATTATNATTATTGTTTTCGTTAAATGTCCTTCAACACATTAAAGTCNTNGTGNNGNAAGCCTTCCGTCACGAAGCCGATAAAAGTAGATTATCATANTAAATATTCAAATGAGCTTTGTAGGGATGTAGTTTGTTGAAGACAATTTCCTATCAACTTATTTTCTTCCCAAAATCCTTCCTAACAGGTATTTATTCGATTGCGTAAATCATGGCCCCAAAACAGGTGGTGNTTGGTAAGCGAACGCTTATCATGGGTATTTTGAATGTAACGCCAGANTCTTTTTCGGATGGCGGNCGTTTTATNTCTCCCCGGCACGCAGTTGAAANNGCAAAAAANATGATTGAAGATGGNGCAGATATCATCGACATTGGNGGTGAATCCTCTAGNCCTGGGGCAGACCCCGTTTCGGCCGNTGAGGAGTTGGAACGCGTAATTCCGGTNGTTCAAGGTGTAGCNGATGAAACTAAGGCCATTGTTTCTGTTGATACNTGTAAAGCTGTTGTCGNAGATCAAGCACTTCAAGCGGGAGCTGACATGATCAATGACGTTACTGCACTTCGAGGGGATCCGGAAATTGTACAGTTGGTTGCTCAAGCTGATGCCAGTATAATACTGATGCATATGCAAGGCGATCCTCGTACGATGCAGCAAAAACCAACTTATACTAATCTTATTGATGAGATTAGTCTGTTTCTGCAGGAAAGTATTGAATTCGCTGAATCTAACGGAGTGTCACCGANGCGGATTATTATTGATCCTGGTATCGGTTTCGGTAAGGCAATCCAAGATAATTTGGAAATTTTGCGACAACTTAATCAATTCAGAAAATTAGGTAAACCGATGTTAATTGGAACTTCTCGAAAATCTTTCATCGGTGAGATTCTGGATCTGCCAGTTGAATGCCGTCTTGAAGGGACTGCGGCCACCGTAGCTTGGTCAATTGCGGGTGGAGTTGATATTGTGCGTGTTCACGATGTAAAGCCAATGAAACGCGTTGCCCAAATGACGGATGCAATTTCTAGATATTAATTTCTTTAACAGANANAATCTGATGCAATNACAANCNCCAATTCGTCATCAAGTTGTTCTNGGNNTTGGTATTGATCTAGTCGAAATTGTCCGCATCAAANNAGCAATTGAGAGGTGGGGAGCAAGGTTCGAAAAGCGTATTTTTACTGTGCAGGAAATTGATTATTGCAGCCAGACAGAAATTGGCTTTCAGCGATTTGCCGCCCGCTTCGCGGCAAAGGAAGCGACGTTGAAGGCATTAGGTACAGGATTAGTAGGTGATATGAGGTGGCATGATGTGGAGGTTATGTCTTACTCTTCAGGTCAACCGCATCTTCAGCTTAGCGGTAGTGTTGCTAATTGTGCAAACCAAATGGGTGTATCGCAGATGCTTCTTTCTCTATCGCATACGGAGAACTATGCGATTGCAAACGTTATACTCCTTGGAATAATAGATTGAAAATTCAGTTTATCCGTTTATTTTTTAAGTCTATTTTTCTTTTGTTGGTCATAATTGATGTTGTCTTCTCTCAGCAAGTCCAGGTTAACAATAGCCCGCAGTCGAACGCTAGTCTTTTTCTGCGAAAGCTTACCTTAATTGAAACATCTAATTATTTGACGCCCGTTAGTTTAAATCATAAACCTCATCTAGTCTATTATAGTGTGCGAAATCCTCGATTAATAGCAACCGTCTTAACTAGAAAGAATAAAACGGACTATTTCTCTGATGATAAGATTTATTATTTACCTGCGGAAAGATTAGACTTTGTTCGGTTGGTCTCATTAATTAGAGGAAATCGGCTGAGTCTTGATTTTGGGTTTGACCATGTGGGTCATTTTAGTCGCGTAAATGTCGAGGGAAAATCAGTTAATGCTTTTCCAAAAACAGATATGGCGCTTGGTCTACATTACAGTAAGCAGTTTGACCAAGTGTTAATAGGGGGAGATGCTAGATGGATACGCTCAAAATTGTTGTTAGACCAAAAAGGCCACATTGGTCATGGCTATACATATAATTTAGGCGCAATTTATCATTCCAAGCGAAACTTTCTGATGGGTGTGGTGTTGAGAAATATGAGTAATGGACTATCGTTTGCTGATGACGTTGTTCCTGATCGGGTTGAGCGGGATATCCTGATTTTGGGGTTGTATAGTTTTAGGTTCCAAGACTTTAACTGTTCGCTTTTGGTCGATGTTAATCCCCCTTTTAAGGATGGGATCCGTGCGAAGGTTCGTAGTGACATCAGTTATAAAACGATCACTTGGCAAGTTGGGTACCGGCAGCATGTCGATAGGCGTACTTACCCATTTGAAACCGTTGAATCCAATGAGTTACAAGTCAGTGACAGGATCTGGACAATTGAAGGGATAACTCTGGGGGGGAATGTTAGGTTGGGGGCTACATCAATAAGTATTAGTTTTGAGCCTCAAGCGCGTCCGTTAGTACAATCCGATGAGACAATCCGAATTGATCGGGGGGGAGCCGTTTACATGTTTTCCATTCGTCAAAGCCTCTAAAATGCTTGATCAATACGAGACGATTGATGGGATTATCGAGTCGAAATTAGTTGTAAAAAAGTCCCGGTTTATTGGACTTGCGACTTCAACGAGAAATCTTGAATCGGTTGAAGAATTTTTGGGTTTTGTGCGGATGCAATGCCCTAGTGCAACTCATTATTGCTACGCCTATAAAATTAAACTCGTAAACCAATTATTTGAGTATGCGGATGATGCCGGTGAGCCACGGAATAGTGCTGGGCCTCCAATTCTTTCTGTCTTGAAGAATTCAGGGTTGTCGAACATTACTTGCATTGTAGTTCGTTATTATGGTGGAACTAAACTTGGTGTTGGAGGATTAATTAGAGCATACAGCGAATGTACGCGAAATTGCCTAAGTACTGCTAGTAGAAAGACCGAAATTTTGTGTAGCGAATTACAAATTCAGGTAGGATACAGTCAAGTTGGCACTCTATTTAAACTTTTGGATCGTTTCAATGCAGAGTTAATGGATGTAAATTACAATAAGGACATCAATATTAAATTTAAAATGCGGCAGCAGAAAGTCCAGCATTTTCAAAGACAATTAAATATCATAAACTTGGTAGCAGAGGAAATGTAGAAAGGGGCAAAGTATGATTAAACAAACAGCTACAGGATGGAGTTTTGTGAGAGGTGATTTCACCACCGAAAAATTTCTTAACACGATTGCCAACATTGGTTATGCTGGTGTTGAAATGATTGATACTAATTATTGGAGTTTGGCCTTCGACCTTGGGCTGGTTCTTGCGACAATTGGTGGACATGATTCATTGACCGATGGTTTAAACAAACACGAGAACCACGATCGGATAGAGGATGAGATTCTCGCTAATATCGAAGTGGCAGTTACACACAAAATTCCGAATCTTATTTGTTTTTCGGGGAATCGTTATGATGGGTTAACGGATGAGGAAGGAATCGAGATTACTGCGGAAGGGCTAGGTCGGGTTGCTAAAGCAGCTGAAGAAAATAATGTTACGCTTGTTCTTGAACTGCTTAATAGCAAGGTAGATCATCCTCAATATCAATGTGATCGAACAGCTTGGGGAGTTGCTGTCTGTCAGGCAGTTAATTCATCACACGTTAAGCTACTTTATGATATATACCATATGCAGATTATGGAAGGTGATTTGATTCGCACAGTCAGCCAAAATGTCAATTGTATTGGTCACTTCCATACTGCAGGGAATCCTGGCCGCAATAATCTCGATGATAATCAGGAGGTATACTATCCTCCTATTATAAAGGCGATTGCTGAGAATGGTTATGTTGGCTATGTGGGGCATGAATTTATTGCTCAAGGTAATCCGGTTGAAGCCTTACAACAGGCGTACGATCTTTGCCAAATGGATTAAGCTAGGTGTTTGAAAGTCCTTTTTAGAGGTGCTGCTGTTGAGCGGGATTAAATATACGAAGACGCATGAGTGGATTATAGTAACTGATGAAACTAATTGGATTGCCACGATGGGTATTGCTGAACGTGTTCAGTTAGTCCATGGCGACATCGTGTTTATCGAAATGGCTGGAATAGGCGATGAATTTGAAGCTGAGGAGATAATGGGTCAGATTAACGTGGTGAGCGGGGAAACAATTCCCATCTATATACCCGTAACTGGTGAAGTCATTGAGATCAATGAGTTGATTGAGGAAAATGTTGATGTTATCAATCATTCTCCAGAGGGTGATGGTTGGATTCTGAAAATTGCTTTTGAGAGCAGTGTCGAATTTGAATCTTTGATGGATCAGGATGATTATAATATGTATGAGGAAGATAGCGACTTGGACCCTGAATACTTGGATGATGATAAGTACGACGAATAAACAGAGGTTGTTATTGATTTGCTTCTGTTACAAAAATTTGTCGTGTAATCGTATGCTTTTTTGCGTTGATGTGTTGTTGGATGCGGTAACCAAGATCAAGAAGGTCAGTGGTTAGGTCTCTGATTGCTACAAATGTTGTTTTAGGTGCCAGATGTCGTATATTCTGCATAATCTTCCTTTCCTGAGTTTTGTTGGTGGTCAGTGTNATGCCGTAAGGTAGGTCAGTGATTACNGCGTCAAAATTTCCTCTAATCTGTGTCGCATCAGCTAAGTTAATCTCGCCCTGTAANTTGTAATGTGCTAAATTTNGTCGTGTCGCTTCAACCATCTTGTNATTGTTGTCGTAACCGGACACTTTAATACCCATCAATGCGGCTTCAATCAAAATTGTTCCGGTTCCGCAACATGGGTCTAAGATGTATTCGCCTGGGTTCGCAGTTAGGTTAACAACTGTGCGGGCNAAGCGTGTTGGGAGAGAGCTTGATGTACTATATGGCCGTTTTTTATGTTGATACCATTTGCCATCTGATTCAGACGANACNNTGCCGAAATAAATTTTTGTTTCNGTTACNAATACCAAGAAATTAANGCTTGGGTGNTCGAGATTTGGGTTNCCACCGATGGCTGCGCCCACGTGGCGGGCAATGGATTTGGAGTCGGTTTTGAGTTTACGCGGCCGCCTTGCGACGGAGACGCGGAAGCCCTCCACGTGTAGTTGCATGTCTTTAATTTTGTTGATGATTTCGGAAATATGTTCTCCTACAAAAATAATATCAACACACATTTTGACGTAGGCTCCTCGGCTTACGTCAACACGTNTCTCTGAGATGGCAATGCCAAGTGAGTTCGGTATTGCTTCGACTANAGCTACCGTTTCNGATTTGATGAGATCACTATTTTGGTCTGGGATAGNGGTNAGGTAAAGGTATCTGGCGAGACACATCNACNACATGTTATCATAATCTTGTGTTACTAGTCAAAGGAGGTTNTAAGTTATGCTGATAAGTTCNTCGNTAATCTTTTTTTGCCAGTCTTTGGAAACNGAAGAACTTTTCCAAAAAGGGAATTCTTTGTTGGAAGAAGGNCATTTACTGGAAGCAATCGACATATACGCTGAAGTTGTTGATGCTGATTCAGGACATATGAATGCCTATGCTAATCGTGGGCTTGCTCATTCTTATCTCGAGGATTACGAACAGGCAATTGAGGATTTTACAAAAGCACTGGAGCTTGATCCAACACGAGAAAATCNGGAGTTACCAACGCTTTTCCTCAACCGAGGATTTGCGTATTCGAATGCAGGTGAAGTTGAGAAAGCATTTGAGGATTACGGTCAAGCCCTCAGAATAAATTCNACGTTNGCAGAAGCATTTTGTAACCGAGGTATGCTCAACCAGAAACAAAANCTTATGGAAAGGGCANTGTCNGATTATCGNATGGCAGTAGNTTGTGCNCCAGAATCTGAAGCTGGTCTNCTGGCGNTTCGATTGCTGTCTGAGCTTGAAGGAAGGCTTGAAGAAAGACAGGAANACTAAAATTTNGATANGGATAATAGAANTCTTTTAATNAATAANTAATGTCACTGATTCAATTGGAAAATATCANCAAATCGTATGGAAAACAGCAGATTTTAGCTGGNGTTTCCTTGAAAATTAACGATGGTGACCGTTTGGGACTTGTTGGCCGAAATGGTTCAGGTAAAACTACACTCGTTAATATTATTGCTGGGCAAGTTTTCGACTTTGAAGGAAAGTTGTATAAAGCGAAACATGCTGAAATTGCTTACTTTCGGCAAGACGCNCAATTAGATTCGGATACAACGTTGCGTCAGGAGATGCTAAAGGTGTTCCGTGATCTCCGNAGNATTGAGGATGAAATCCTACTTATNTGNGAGAAACTGGATACTCANCCGGATAACCGAAATTTGATTGATGANTTGTCATTATTACAGTTGANACATGAACAGCTCGGTGGTTATGATTATGAGTATCAGGTTGAAAAAACCTTGTCTGGATTGGGNTTTACTGAATTAGAATTTAATCTACAGGTGGGTCGCCTAAGTGGTGGNCAGAAAAGTCGGGCTCTACTCGGCAAGTTTCTGTTGCAAAANCCGGATCTTTTGCTACTNGATGAACCGACTAACCATCTTGACATTAATACAATTCAGTGGTTGGAAAATTTCATCGAGACNGAGTTTAAAGGAGCAGTCCTGACAATTTCTCATGATCGTTATTTCCTNGATCAAGTTTCAGGTAAAGTTATTGAGTTNCGTAGTTGCCAAATCAAGGAGTACCGTGGGAACTATACNTNGTATTTGAAAACAAAGGGAATTGNAGATATANCTCNGCAAAGGTTNTATGACAANCAACAACAGCACATNGCGCATCAAGAAGAATTNATCCAAAGGAATATCGCTGGACAACGCTCGCGGGAAGCNAAGGGACGTCANAAAAAACTGGATCGGCTCGAACGTGTCGAAANNCCAACGTCTNAATTGCCAGCGATGAAGATTGATTTCGTGACNGAAGNCCGAGGTGGGAATGACATTNTAGAGTGTTTGAATTTGGGCATCGACTTTGGGGAGANAACCATATTCACGGGGATCAATGCTGAAGTTTCACGGCAGGATGTTGTTGGTTTAATTGGTCCCAATGGCGTTGGCAAAACGACTTTTTTNCGTCTAATATTAGGTGANATAGAGCCAACTGTGGGNAAATTGAAGCTCGGTAGAAATTTAAAAATTGGTTACTATGATCAGGAAATGAAAGGGTTAGNCCCNTCAAATACCCTTATAAACGAGATTAGCGAGCTCAAACCGGATTGGTCGCAGGAGGAACTGCGAAATTACTTGGCTCGNTTCCTTTTTTTNCATGATGATGTTTTTAAAGTAATTGCGCACCTTAGCGCTGGAGAGAAGGCGCGCCTTATATTNTCTAAGCTTTTATTAGANCAACCCAATCTTTTGCTTCTNGATGAACCAACTAATCATTTGGATATTCCATCAATTGAAGCGCTTGAGGTCGCACTAAATGAGTATTCGGGAACGATATTGGTAATATCACATGATCGCCACTTTCTCAACAAGATTGCAAACAAATTTTTGGTTTTTGCAAACNGTAGAGCGACACTTTTTCCGGGAACCTATGCNGAGTATGAAGCNCANTNGGAAAATCATCAAAGATCTGNAACGTCAACNTCGATTAAAGGGAANANNAAGGGGAAAACAAAGAATCGTGGTGGAAATGATACCTCGAAAGAACGTTTGCTGATTGCCACAGAATCAAAAAAAACAAAACGAAAGAAACGCAAAGCTCCTCAGAGTGTTCTTAGCTAATAAGTTTCTCTGTAAGTTTATGCCGGATTTCTTCCATCATAATCCCATCACGGATTTTTCCGCCATTTTGATCTGAAATGTAGAATGAATCGATAGCCATCATTGCTTGGGTCGTCACCTTCGCTAGTGAAATATTCAAGCCGAGTTCATATAAAATAGTCGAAATAGCATAAAGAAGTCCAAGTTTATCCTTGGTACGTATGTCGATAATGGTTTCTTGATCAGATTCAGTGTTGTCAAACCTGATCTCCGGATGTTCTGATGAAGGCTGAGTCCTTATCTGTGATGAAGGGGGGACATTGGATTCTTTAACTATTTCTTCTATGAGCTTTTCGTTTTTCCATGCTATTGTNAATGTTTCTTTGATCTTTTNGNGTCGTGCTGGNGCNATGATCGACGTTTTGGTANTCNGACNTTTGTATTCAATTTCGTTTATAGTAAATACNTAGATAGCATATCCATCTTTCCTAGTGTTGACTGTGGCACTCATAATGTTGATGNCTTCNGCGACTAAGACACCTGCNATCTTCCGNAAATCTCCACGCTCAATGTGGGCACAGATANCAAGTTGAGCATAGTTNTCNCCTTCCTCAAAGCAGCTTAATATAAACGGATTATCTTCTAGTTTGTCTATCAGCCTAATTTGTTTGGCGATAAATTCTGGTTTNTGGAAGATAAGTTCATGTCTTGGCATTTGCATGAAATGTTGTTCGATATTGTTCAAATTAGTTTCTTGATCGATTAAGTCGATAACGTCTNTTTTNAGTTTNGCGATTTTGAACTCACCAGTTTCNCCTCTTANGAATTCGAGTGTTCGTACATAGAGTTCCTGGAGCAAAATAGCATTCCAATTGTTCCAGGTTGATGGTGAAACGGCACGGATATCAGCGAATGTCAAGAGATATAGCATCTTGAGTTGGCTTTCATTTCTAACCAGATCCGAAAAATTCTGAATGACCTTAATATCATTTAAATCTCGTTGTTGCGCAATGCGACTCATATGCAGATGGTTTTCCACTAGAAAGAGAACTAAATCCCTATCTGGTTGCTCAAGACCAAGTCGTTCAAGTACCTCTGTTGACATTTTTACGCTGAGTGAATCATGATTGCCTTGNTTGTGTGTTCCTTTGCCAATGTCGTGTAGTAGAATTGCCAGTCTTAGAATTTCAGGCTTTTCAATCTCTTGCATAATGTCAATAAAAATTTGACCTTCTTCAATGTCTTTTAGAGTTTTTTCTTCGAGATTTTCGATAGCGTAAAGCGTGTGTTCATCGACCGTATACTGATGNAAATAATCAAATTTTACTAAGGAGCGGATTGTNGCAAATTCAGGTATATAGCGATCAAGAACTTGCCACCGATGCATACGACGCAAGGTTANTGCAACATTTTTGGGATGACGTAAAATTGACATGAATGATTCTGCAACTTCAGGAGAGNGTCGAAAGTNATCATCGATCAAGTCAAGGCTNGTAGTTATAACATTTCGGATATNAGCACTAATGGGAAACTGGTTCNTGATGGTTCCGNGGANTTGTTGGCGGTGAGCGAACAATTTCATCAACCGTGANAGGTCGTGGTCTTTAAAGTTATTAAATCCGTTTTGGAAGGCAATTTCCCCGTTTTTTATGATAAAGCCATCGCCTATTGATTTCTGCCATAGGTTGGTTAACCAGTGAGTTAGGCTGTGGGATTGGTGTCGTGTATGATCTATAATCAGCTTGGCAAACTCATAGACCTGTTCAGCATGGAGATAGTAGTCTCGCATCAGAAATTCTTCAGCGAGTATGTACGATTTGTCCTTGTAGCCGAGATTTTTGGATACTTTCTCCTGTAATTCAAAAGTAAGTTTATCGTTTTTGCGACCACTAATATGGTGTAGTTCGTTTCTTAAGTGTAAGAGAAAATTGATTGATTCAGTGCATTTGTGATAAAGCGTTTCTGAAATAATTTTATGTTTCCATAACTGGTCAATTTTGTTAATATTGTAACTGACTGAAGTCAGCCATATCGCAGTGTGAAAATCACGTAATCCGCCGACACTTTCCTTTATATTTGGTTCTTGCAAATAAATTGTTGATCCATATGTTTGATGTCGGTCCTCCCATTCTTCGATTTTTTTGTTGATGAATGTTTTGACTTGTGTTTTGAAGATATGTTTTGACATTTTTTTCTTAAGTTTCTGGTATACAGTTTTTGCCCCAACAACGTANCGTGCTTCAATCATCGACGTTCTCGAGAATATGTCTCCTGNTGTCACTTGAACACATTCTTTAATCGAACGACAACTATGCCCGATATCAAAACCGCTGTCCCANAGGGCGGTGATTACCTTCGTTGCAAAGTGTTCAATGTATTTGAGCTTCAGTTTCTTTTCGTCGTAGACGATTATGATATCGATATCAGAGTATAAATTTANGTCCTCACGGCCGTATCCGCCGACTGCGAGAATGGCAACGGGTGCTCCTTCCGATATGATTTTTGCTTCAAGTGCAGATCGGTAGATCCGTTTGACAACCGAATCGGCCAAATTAGTGTATTCCAGCACAATCTCCTGCCCATCAATTCCAAATTGATGGCGATTNCGGATTCGTTNTCGNTCTTTTAGNCAGAAAGNCTTTAATTCNGTGTTTAGNCTTTGTTGTTCCATATGCTATTCCACANTATGATTTATAATCCACCACGTGNTTCAACAAACGCCATTACNTCGTTGTAGGTTGGCATAAAGTTGGCACATCCATGTTTGGTTACAACTATGGCTCCACAAGCATTGCCGAGTTGGGCGGATTTGTACCATCCCCAGCCGTTTATGTATCCATAGATGAAACCCGCTGCGAAAGCATCGCCCGCGCCTAAGATATTGTAGATGTCAACTGGAAATCCAAGTGCCTCTATCTGTTTTGATAACCCATCTTCCTGCTTCAGATGTACACGTACACCGTCTGATCCACGTTTTTGTAATACCGCTTTTGGTCCAAGTGATAATATTGACTTGATAGCGGTGTNGACATCACCATGTACTTTTGTATCGGAAACCTGTGAATCTGTTAATTCCATCTGATTGGGATCTGCTAGCATGACAGCGTTAATTTCATCATCCGTACCAAGTACGATGTCAACATTTGGCAATACGGAACGGATAACAACACCAAACGCTCGTGGGTCATGCCATTGGTCTGGTCTGAAATCGATGTCAAGAATCACTTCTGTCTCAGATTTTTGAGCCAACTCAACTGCAAACAGGGTGGCACTGCGGCACGGATCCTGATATAGGTTTGTTCCAGCGAATTGGAAAACACGACTCTCTGCAATAGGAGTTGCTAACACGTCATCGATCGTCAATTCGATATCAGCGCAATTATCTCGGTAGTAGACCAAAGGGAATTTGTTGGGTGGTTCAATACCAAGGACTACCGCGCTAGTGCGATGTCCCTCCTTCCGTGGACTGAATTGGGTTTCTACATCTTCCTTCCTAAGAAAATCTAGTATAAAATCTCCGACTGGATCCTGACCCAAGCCAGTTAAGATAGCTGTTTTTGAGCCTAATCGACGTAGGCCAACGCTGATGTTTGTGGGTGAACCTCCAACATAAGCTGCAAAATTTTTGATGTCAATAAAGGGCGAACCCACTTCGTTTGCGTATAGATCTATACTCGATCGTCCCATGTGTATGGAATCATAGGTGTATTCTACAAAAACTTTTTGCTCCATTAATCCGACCTCAGTTTAGTATAATGGTAGTCGATCATCGACCTGTTGGTAGGAATCCTTGACCCAAGAGAAATTTGGATCATCCTGATTGGCTAAGCTCTGAGCACTCCCCGCTAGCACATTCAAATAATAGGTCATNTAACCAGGTGCACTTACCACTGGATGATACCCTTCGGGAACTAAAATAGCTGAGTTGTTTGTTGCACGGATTAGTGCATCAATTGGATGTCCGGCTTGATGGATTGGTGAGTTTCCATCTGTGTAGATACGTTGGTATGCGTATCCTTTAGGGGCATTAATCTTGTAGAAATATATTTCTTCCAAATCAGCTTCAATTAAGGTGCCGTCCTCATCTTCAAGGTGTACGTCGTGTTTGTGTGGTGGATAGCTGCTCCAATTCCCGCTTGGTGTGTAGACTTCTACTAAGACCAAACGATGCACAGGTGATCCTGGGGGCAGTAGGTCATTGATTTGACGGCTGACATTATCTCCTCCACGTACAGAGATTTGAACTTGATCAGGGGAAATTAGCCAAGGGTCATTTTTTTCATCAGTTGGAACCCAAGCAACCGCGAATTCACCCGCGATTTCGGCGTTAATCGTAAAATTAGTTTGACAGGGAAGGTAAAGTGCTGATCCTGCACCCGAAAAAACATTTTCGCGATCACCAAACTTTGTCCATTCCCCTAGGTTCGATATCACCGAATACTGGCCGCTCAAATTGACAATGACTAGCTCATTGCCAGCAGTTTTGAAGGACCAATTTTGACCTTTTTCCAATCGTCGCACTTCAAACGAAATTAATTCCCAGCCAGCTTTTTCTGGTGTAATAGAGAGGATCCGATCAGGATCTTCTTTATTGTTTTCTGGTAATACCAATAGATTTTCTGAAGTATATTGTAATTTTGTAGTCATCAGATCCCCTAAAATCTCCATTCGGAAATATAGGCGAGGGTATCATGACACCTTAAGAAACGCAACCCAAATAAAACCAAAGAATTGTTAAAAACTAGTAAATTTATATCACAGTTAGGATTTGTGCTCTAATGCGATAATTTGGCTGAAATTAATTCTATAGATGAATTTAATTATTGGTTCTTTCCCTCGAACTTGGGTGGGAAAAAGATGGTAAGGGTTTTTGGAAATGAAAATCGGACTGTAGCTCTTTATGCTTGAAGTATTTGGCAACTGGATGAAAAGTGTTCAATAGTTTTTAGTGATAGTTGAATCTCAGTAGGATTGATAATTTTGTCGAGATTATCTGCGCTAGAGATTTTGACCCAATTGGCCATGAGAACTCGGAAGAAGATTAGTTGAATGACCATCTCTTCAGACTATTAATCCGTAGGTATTAGGTTGGATTGGTTAGATTGGTAGGCAGC
Source organism: Candidatus Poribacteria bacterium (assembly GCA_002697225.1). The sequence continues at coordinate 12,815 of NZUQ01000164.1, read as the reverse complement.
TTCGACACAAGCCATGGTTTTATATGCATCTTCAACTGTGCAGTCCATTCGTTTTTCTGTGTATTTAGGTTGCATCATGTTCAAGATTGAGCCGATAAACGCGTCGGGAAACCATGTGCCACCAATTTCTTTTGAGATCCATTCTGTTTCCCTTTGATTTTCTAATATATGATATTCAAAACTATCAACTGTGCCTTTTGGGTAGTCCATTAGTAGGCCGAAACATATTTTGATTGCTCCCTTTGTGCCTTCGAATTTTAGGTAAGATTCTTGGTGTCTCAATCCATATTTATGTCCATGGTTGGTTGTGATATTTGCACGTTTGATATCACCATAGTCCATAATGATGTTAGATCGGGAAGATGCCATGTTCATCATTTCTGGGTGCTTGGTTGTTTTAGCTAATACGCCGATTGGGTTTCCCCAGAATGATCGAATTAGATCAATATAATGAATGCTATGATAGAGAATTTCGACCCGGGCACATTTTTCTAAAAAATCCCATAAGTGCCATGGAGTATAGACTGTCACTCGCATTTCAATATCGTGTAGTTCCCCGATGGTTCCTTGATTAATCATCTTACGCGCTTCAGTTACTTGTGGAGCAAAGCGTAGCTGAAAGTTGACATTTGCTGTGAAGTTTTTCTGCCGACAGATTTGTTTGATTTGTTGTGCCTGTTTGATATTTTCACCCATTGGTTTTTGTATTAGAAGCGTTGACCCNTTTCGAAATGTTGGTAGTAGGTCGACGAGTCCAGAAGCAGGGATAGCAATGTCAAATATTGNATGTTCTGGTGCGTGTATTGTTGCTTGGTGTACTGAGTCATATACGTTTGGGACGTTGAACTTTTTGGCTATATTCCNTGCTTTTTGTTGATCAAGATCAGTAATTCCTATGACTTTCAGACCTGCTTTTTGATAGGCTGGTAGGTGTGCACTTTCGACGATACCACCAGCTCCTATGAGTATTATTGGTCGGTTTGACATGAATTTCTCCAATAATTTATATTTAGTTTTGTTGATTATCTAACTGATGCTTTTGTGTGCATGTTTATAATACAATGTTATCCTCTTGNATTGTTTGTCAAACTTTAGCTCGTGAANAGTCTTTATNTGTTTATGCTGCAATGATNTGGTTCATCCAGCAAAAATTGATTGATTTTTCTTGACTCAATTTGTAAAATGAACATCAAATNCNNTTTTAGAAGCAGTCCATATGAGAAGTGTCATTTTCAAAACAGTCTTTCTTGTCTGTGTTGGTTTGTTGGNGATCAAGATTGTTCCAGCTTCAGACAGTTTTACCATTCAAGAACCACAAATTATTGGAACAGGNGAAATCTCGTCGGTTGCCTTTGCTCCTAATGGGCGCGAGATTGCAGTAGGTACNTCGGTTGGCGTNGAAATTNTAGCTTCCAACACGCTACAGCAAATTGACTTGATTGAGATAACAGAAGGNNAATCTGAGTCAATCGCGTATAGCCCAGACTCCAAAAAACTTGTAGTTTCTGCAGGCAAGAAACTCTTGATTTCTAATCGTGTGACTGGTGAAGTTACATTAGTCAATAATTCACAGAATGTAAATGCAGTTCACGTCTCCTTAGACGGTCAGATTCATGCACTTTTACATAATGGTTTTGTTCAGACGTGGACTCCCGATTTGCAGATGTCAACTGTCTCAGCAGGACACCGTTTCCGAGTTAAAGCTATAGATTTTTCACTAAATGGGAAGTGGATGGCGACAGGAGGAGCTGACCAGAAGATTGTGCTCAGGAATGTTAAGTCCACAAAAGTTGACCGAAAGCTGATTGGTACCAGTATCGTAAATGGAATTGTTTTCACTGCTGATAGTAGATTTTTGGTTTCAGCGACTAAGAGCAACGTCCGGGTTTGGAATGTGAATACTGGCAAGTTGCGTGGCAAGATTTTTGCTGACGGAGAAGGTCACAATTTTTCGATTACTACTGATGAAAAACGTTCCAAATTTGCTGTCGTTAATTCTAATGGCAAGGTGACAATTTGGGATGTTGATCTTAAGAGTAAGGAGGTCGAATTTGATACTGAACCTAATACGTTTACTGCGGTACTGTCGCCCAGTGGTAAACGCCTTGTCACAGCAACGCCATACCAGACCACACTGTGGGATGTAAGCACAGGAAGGCCGATTGCTAGTGGAGCAGGTCACTACCATATTGATGGTTTTGGCTTTAGCGCTGACAGCAAACGTTTGGTATTGGCAGCAACTTATGTTGTGCCGGCGACGGCGGATCCGTCTGCTATTCAAATTAAAGGAGATCTAATCTTGTGGGATCTCGCAAACGGGACGATTATCAAACGTTGGACGGCTCACGATGCTAAAATTACCTCAGTCCGATTCAGTCCCGATGGTACAAAAATCATGTCACGTGCCATCCGAGAACCGGGGGCGAACAATCAAGGAAAAAGGGATCATATCATTCGTCTGTGGGATTCCCAGACTTTTGTGGAAATTGATGAAATTGTGGGACGAAAAGGAAAAGCGATAGATGTCGGTGCTAACCCTCCAGCCATAATAGCTCCTTTTACTTATAATGTTGAAGTTGAAAAACTTGGGGATGCTATCGATTTCAAGAAGGACAAAACCTACATCGTTTTGACTCCTGAAGATAAACTTCGATTGTGGAATACTCACAGCAAGTATCATGATCGTAACGCAGTATATTGGCCGAACTTGCATCGTCAGCAAATTTCGCATGTGGTTGCCAAGAATGGCAAAATAACTGCCACTGTTAAAGGAAAAAAGATTGAACTTGATTTTGGTGCCAAACTCCAGCGTGAATGGTTGACAGACCATCGTAGTTCTATTAAGTTGCTGCAATTCAGTTTTGACAGCAAGTATTTGGCTTCGTTGTCTTGGGAAGGTGGTGTTTGTCTAGTATGGGATGTTGAAAATGTTGCTCCGCCTTATTGACAATTTAGTTCTGGTTTATTCGGTACCTGATATTTGTGAAAGNTATCTTAATATTGTCTNAAGTTCCTGTTAATTTTGTGGAAATGCCAATTTTAAGATTATTGATTTCTAGNTGATGATTACCGTAATGGAACGGGAATTTGAGAGGATTTGAATGGGGATGGGGATAACGCCTGATCAAATTGAATCCTACAAGGAAGATGGNTTTTTGGTGATAGATGATTTGTTTGATCCGTCTGAATTGCAGGTTCTTTACGACGATTTTAATAGCGTAGTAGACAACTGGGCAAATTTTTATTATAAACAAGGCCAATTATCCAACCTTTTTAAAGATGACCCTTTTGAACATCGACTTTTCTCCATTTATCAGGCTCTGGAAGGTAATTGTTATGAGTTGCTATCAGCGGTTAGTGGAAAGCGGAAGACGGCAGGGATGTTTCATGTNATGATGCTTCCTCAAATACTGGAGGTGGTAGAATCGGTAATTGGGGCAGAAATTCTGGTACATCCGCAATTTAATGCCCGGGCTAAATTGCCAGACGGTAGATCTGTAGTACCGTGGCATCAGGATCTTGGGTATCTGGATANAGANGCTGAAGACACATTTATGGTTAACTTTTGGTTGCCTCTTGTTGATGCAACAGTGGAGAATGGTTGCCTTGAGGTAATTCGTGGGAGTCATAATTATGGTATTGTCCCTTATAAAAATGGTGCGGAAGATCTTGTTCCAGAATCAATCCCTGATGGAGAGATTGTATGTTGTCCAATTAGGGTTGGTAGTGTTTTGCTGATTCAGCATAAAACTGTACATCGGTCGACGCCCAACTTTTCTGATCATATTCGGTGGAGCCTTGATATTCGTTATAGTGATCCGCGATTACCAACGGGGCGGGATTCTGTCTCTGGGTTTATTGCCAGATCTGTAGAAAATCCTGAATTGATTGCTAAGAGTCATCATGATTGGTTAAATTTGTTTGAGTTATAAAAACTAAGGAGTTGAGATGTCATTTAGTTTCGCATTTATCACCGACACGCACCTTTACCCTAACGCTCCCAAGAATTTTGGTAATGGAACGCAAATGCAGGAGGATTGTGTGCAAATTCACCAGGAATTGATTCGGCAATTGAATGACTTTAAACCTGAATTTGTGATTCATGGTGGTGATATTGTTTGTGGAGGAGATAGTTTCGGTATGACCTCGGAGCAGTATCTGGCCTCACTGGATGAAGCGAAAGATCTAAATTCTAATATTGAGGCGCCAATATATTATATTCCTGGTAACCATGATCTTGATCCGATTACTGGTTCTAAGGATGCTTATCAGGAACGGTTCGGATATGATCAGTTTGCTTACACAAGTTTCGTCCATGAAGATTTGCGATTCATCCTGCTTGATGCTCAGGAGGTTGATGGAGATCAAGCACATGGGCATATTGGTTCTGAACAATTGCAATGGCTGGAAGACGAATTAAATGACGCGTTGGACGAGGGGCAACAAGTGTTGATCTTTGCGCATCAACTGGTTTCGCCCTCTGAGGAGTTTGAGGAACTGAGCGCACGGGTCGACAATTCTGAAGAGGTAATGAGGATTATTGATGGTTTCAATAATATCTTGGCTATGTTTCATGGACATTTGCATCTCAATCGTATAGTAGAACGAAACAGCGTTTTCCATACAATTACTGCTGGGATTATATGTTATCCGATGATGTGGCGAAAGATTACAGTGGATAATGGCCTCATCCGTATCCGGTCTGCCCAGTTGAATTTGCCTCGCCTACTAGCTAAATCCGCCGTCAGTCGTGATGATAGAGGAACGAAACTTCTAGGCAGTGAAACAGACAGAGATTTTATCATTCAAAGGACAAGGAGAGAACTTACGTGAGTCGAGAGGGCAAGAGGTGGTTTAGTACTGTACCTTTGTTTGATCCAACAGCAGGTATAACAGTTTTAGAGCCGCTAAGTAGTGGTTCGGGGTGGTGGGTTGGTGCGCCTAGCATCCTTTTTGATAGTGATAGCCAAAAGTTCTATTTATATTATCGCCGCCGAAAACCACGTGAACTTGGACGTGGTACCTATTGCGCGATCGCTGAAAGTTCAGATGGTATTAGCTTTGATAATATATGGGAAATGACAAAGGAAGATCTGGATACACCTTCGATTGAGAAATCATCGCTTTGTCTCACCTTGGATGGAAAAGCGCATTTGTACATCAGTTATGTGGATCCGAAGACTAGCAAGTGGCGAATAGACCTGTTGCGTGCCGACAGTTTTGATCAGCTGAGTCCAGGTAGCCGATCAAAGATTTTTACTGCAGAAGATGTTGATGCAGAAGGTATTAAGGATCCATATGTATTAGTTTTAGGTCATCTTTACTACATGATTTTAAGTTATGCTCCCAGCCCCTTACAAGCTAAAGGGGTTAAAGAAGAGATGCACGCAACTGCGGATGTCTACAATACGGGGATCACAAAATCTCATACTGGACTAGCAGTTAGCCATGATGGCATCAACTTTCGTTGGGAGGGCGATATATTGTCACCGCCCGATCGAGGGTGGGATGCCTACGCGACTCGAATAAGCTGTGTCTTATCTACGCCGCCAATATTTACTGCTTTTTATGATGGTAGTATAAGTGTCGACGAAAATTATGAAGAGCGTACTGGTCTAGCTACAACGGTGGATTTGCGTCGTTTTGAACGTATCACTGACACTGAACCAATCCTAATTTCTCCTCATGGTTCGGGATCTTTACGCTATATGGATGCTATCATAGTCAACGACCAGATCTATTATTACTATGAGTATGTTCGAGCGGACGGCTCACATGAGTTACGTCTTAGTGTCGTTGAACTCCAAACTTAGATTAAGGGCAAATTTATAGTTGCTACATGATAATTTTTAGTAAGGAAATAAAATATGAATGTTCCACCAAAGGAGTTCATTCGGGTCATGCCGGATCTACTTCGATCTTTTACTAGTACCGCATTTCAGGAAGCCGGTACTTCAACGACAGATGCTGATTGTCTGGCTGAATTGTTGGTTGTAACTGATTTACGTGGCGTTTTTAGTCATGGAACGCAGCAGTTAGCAGGTTATATTGAAATGATACTATCTGGTAAGGTCAACCCGAGGCCTCAGGTTGAGTGTATTGACCAGTCCCAAACCACTGCGGTCTTTGATGGGGATGGTGGCATGGGGCATTTGCCCGCCTATTTAGCTGCTAAGATGGCGGTTAACATGGCCAAAGATATGGGGATTGGTGCGGTTACAACACGAAACCACTTTCATTTTGGTGGTGCTGGAAAGTATTCGCGGATGGCTCTCAAAGAGGATTGTATCGGTTTTGCTGTCTCTGCACATCGATTTGTGCCTGATGCTGGTGCCTCGATACTTTCTGCTTCTGGAGGGTCTCCAATGAGTTTCGCCATTCCCACAGGTGATCAACCACCAATTGTTGTGGATATGGCGACTTCGATACATGGNTCTAACGACTTGTTCCAAATGATTCCTGGTGCTTTTTTTAAGTCTATTGGTTTGGGGGCNGTCAGTCATGCTTTGGGGGGATTTATGGCAGGTATCTGGTTGTTTGATCAACAAGCTAATGCAGATGCTTGGGAGGGATCGAACCAAGGAGCGTTCATATGTGCCTTTGATATTGCTCGATTTCGGGCCATTGATGAGTATAAGAAAGAGATTGATAGACACCTTCGTGGTATTCACCAGATGGAACCTGCTCCAGGTTATGATCGGGCTACCCTTCCAGGGGCTTTGGAATGGGAGCGGGAACAAGAGTGGGCGGAAATTGGGGTTCCAGTTGGAAAAGGGCATCAGGAGGTTTTTAAAANAGTNGCCAAGCTATTTGATATNAAATTACCTTTCTAGTTTGTACTACCAACCAATCAATCTTAAATAGGTCGTCCATATTTGATTGTGCCAGATGAAGTCTAATGTTGCTGCAATTGTTAGGAAAGGAGCAAAGGGGATTTCACTGTTTGGTTGTTTTGATCTGAATATAATTAATATGAGTCCGATGATTGACCCTGTAAACGCGGCCACTGTTAGGACAGTTAGGATGCTCTGCCAACGTCCCAAAAAGAGCCCGATCAAAAACATCAATTTGGTATCACCAAANCCNATAGATTCTTTTCGAAAGACAAATCTACCNANGATTGCGATTGNTTGAATAGTCATGCTTCCTGTTGATGCCCATAAGATGTGTTTTAAAAGATAGTTAATATCTTGCTTTAAGATAGCCATCAATGTGATTATTGCCAAGCCCGTCATTAGGCCGGTTAGAATAATTGTATTTGGGATAATCATCCACCTAGTATCGATCACGGCAATTGGTATAAATAGTGAAACCAGCAGCGCTCCTTGAATCAGTTCAAGTGTTAAACCAAAATGATAAAACAAAAATAGAAATATGACTGCGGTCGTTAGTTCAACAACTGGGTAAATAATCGAGATTCTGATGTGACAGCTTCGACACTTTCCTTTCAGTAAGAGGAAACTGATAATTGGAATGTTGTCATAAAACAGTATTGGAGATTGGCAGTTTGGGCAGAGGGATCGGTGTGGGAAGTGGATGGAGAGCCCATCGTTCGGGATTCGGTGTATACACACATTCAAAAAACTTCCGATGACCAGACCAAAGACGAAGATAATAATTGCTGTTCCTATTTCATACTCGGACATGAGGAGTAATAAAGTTTAAGGTAAGTAATGACTTCGAAAGGGAAACCAATCTGGTTTGAAGAACTTGAATTGGTTTTCTGCTTAAATCGAGTAGGCTATAAATATTGCTAACTTAAAAACAAAACGACATAAAATGTTGCAATCACTAATTGTACGAAGGCAAAAATAAAAGCTTTACTTACAAAACCAGCGAACGACATTTTGATCTGATATTTGTGCATCATGGTAACAGCAACGACTGTAGAAGCAGATCCGATTGGTGTAATGTTACCTCCAGGATTTTGGGAAAACTGGGGCCTGAAGAAACTATTTGAGACATGATGACCTCCGAGGTGAATTAATCGTATTACCACCAATATTTTTGCGATTCTTGGTTCTTTGCATAAACTCTACTGATCTCTGCAATTTGCCCAAGTCGATATTTTGGTGGTACCCGGTTATCTTCAGCTATACATATTTTATATGAATTGTGGATCAGCTGGTAATCTCCGTTCCATGGTGTTTTCGGAACTTTATCGAGGTAGGGGGATTTCCACCCTCTGACGCCCGGGTTTTTGGCCAAATCTTGTAATTTATCTGGATATTCTCCAGTATGTTTATGGTATTTTTTAATTGCTTTTGCAATTGTTTCAACATCAACATCGGCTTGAGAAATTTTTCTGTCTTTTAGAAACGGTGGAAGGGACAGGCCAATAATTATTATGACCAAGACCGCTAGTATGAGCAACTGGATTCGAGTCATTCCAGAGTTAGCTAAATCTGTCTTTCTGTTCATGTCTGGCTATTTTAGCGTACCTCCTTGGTCATGTCAAGATTGTAAGAAAGAACAAAGAAACTGATCAAATTAGAACAAATTATTTTCGTTGCGACTGGCTTCCTTGAAAGTTCCGTTGGCAACGTTCAATCCACTCTTTGACTCGATTAAGCTTTCCTCTTGGTAAATTATAAATCTTGAGTATCTTGTTGAAGTGATTGATTGCTAGTTTGCATTTGTCTATGTGGTATCCATTTATACCAATTAAGCGAAGGTTTTCGATTTTCAGGTTATCAGGTAAGTTTAGAGCCTTGGCTTGAAGTAGGTATTGATTTGATTTAGAAAATTGTTGATCGAGATGGAGTTGTCGCCCAATTAGGTAGTGAATGAGACCGGAATCTGGTTGTTTTTGCATGGCTTCATTAAGAAGTACCATTCTCAATCTATTGGATAACCTGCCAATCAGGATTCGTTTTAATCTTTTTCGGTGAGGCCGTGATTTTGTAGCTAATGCGACTAGTTTTGCTTGTATATTACGATCAATTGAATCTGAAGCATGTAGTGCAAGCACATCTTGGAAAGTTGACGTTGCTTCGCCTAATTCTTCGTTTTGCCAGTGAACATTACCTATAATATTTTTTGCTTCGGCAACTAAATGCATATTTGATTTAGGGTGTTTGATTATATGTTGGGCGATCTTAGTTGCTTCGTTTTGTAGACCAAGTTGATAGTTAGATAACATCAGGCCCCTGAAATTTTTTGGATTATCAGAATCAAGTTTATGAATTTTATTGAAGAAGTCGATCGCTGTATACCAATCTGATCGACTATAAGCTGCCCAAGCTTTTGTCGAAAGGTCAGCTACTTCATGGGCACAATGCTCCTGAAAAATACTTGGGTGTTTGAACCGGTATTCAGCAACACGCAGATCTCGATTTGTTAGGACGATTTCATCTAAAAAAGCCTGCCATTCCTGATTGAGTGTTGCTAGATTCTTGTGGTAGATCTTCTCGAAATTTCCAGTTGGGAATACGTGCTTGAATTTCTCGATGCCGTAGGTGTCGACTAGGAAGCGAACGAAGGAACCAGCTACCGTATAGCTTAAGGAACCCGATTGTAGCCAGAATCCAAGTCCCATGATTTTTCGTATTGATGGAGCGATATTGAGGTCATGCATGGCTCGAGTCCATTGGTGTGGGTCTAAATCTCCGCTGTCCCACTCGGCAGCGACTGCGATTCCTTCATGTAAGCCTAGTTTAAGGCTAATTGGTAGAAAAGAGTGCCATTCTGAGGTTAGAACATGTGCCAGCTCGTGCTTTAGGACTGGGTGAGGGAAGTCTTCGAAATTAATGTGTAACCCATAGCCAGTTACGTCCTGTAATGATGTGTGTTTAGCTCCCATGAGGCGTTTCTTTTGTTCGGGAGATGTGTATATATATGACCGCACTTTTTTGTCTGGTTTAATTTGAAAATATTTGATCAATTGTGCATATCTGAATTCATGATCGACTGCAACTTTCTCGATTTCATTTTCAACAACTGATCCTTCCTCGAAGAATAATAAGAAGTTTTCGGTTTGGTAAAAGCCTCCTAACTTTTTTTCGATAAAACTGCGTGTTGGCCGTAGGCCAAGTTCGCTCCTGTATAACCAGATCGATGCAAACCCCAGAACCAATATCATTAGAGGAATAAAACTCACCAATGAGCGGAGGCAGTGAATTCTAGGTTTTTGGTGGATCAGGCGGGAAAGTTGAAAGAAAATCGCAGATATTAGCAAAGTAGTGCTTCGAGCAAGGAGCAGCGTCGTTGTAATTGGTATTTGCGTGTCATAAATTGGACCGGGGAAATAACCGAAAGTTGAGTGAAATCCAAACACAGGGGGATCGAAAGCAATATTATGTAGAAGCAGTAACAGCGTAGCAAAATTGTAGCTGAGGTAAGCTAGAAATGCATGGTGCCTCAGTAACAGCTTAAAACATAGTCCCACCGATGTTCCGTAAATACAACTGGTTACTGGTAAAAGTAGAAGAAATAGAAATCCTTCGGTGAAATTGCAGTTCGGTACACGAAATGCATTGAGTATGATGATCAGAAATGGTAGAATCAGCAAAGTGAGGTTAATAGTTAGTGATAGCCAGAATGTGTTACTGATGAACTCATATGGTGAGTCCACAACTTTTGCGAAGTGTACTTGTGGAGTATTGATAGTTATATGGGCAGAAGCTATTGATATGACAAATGCAAGAACTGCACAGAACTCGAAGGCAAGCAAATTGAAGAGTGGAATCATGGCCATGATTAGGGCTGTTTTTGCCATGATAGTCAGCCATACCCAGTAGTGTAAGTTAACAGTCTTCATCGAGTTCATGAAATCAAGGCTCTTAATAAAAGCAGGTTTGCCGAATTTGGGAGCTGATTCGGCTTAGTGTTGAATTGAACAGATTTGTTTGGGTAGAGCGTGGCTTTGGACATTTGTTTTGCTCGTTTGTGTCAGCTGGGCTTTCACCTGTCTTGATAATGGCGTTAAGTGGTTACATTGTGCAAGGCCTGTCTAATATTTAGGAACGAGAAGGATATTGATTTTAGGAATAAAATTTGTGCTTCGAAGTTTCAGTTGTTTGGGTATATTATACGTAACCTTATGTTTTGTTGCTTTGTTTTTACCTTCCAAAGTTGGTAATACTCAGCAGTCTCGCGAATTACCAAAGCATATATTGTGGGGGCATGAGGCTTGGATTAGTTCTGTAGCTTTTTCACCTAATGGGAAAGTTATTGCTTCTGGTTCAAACGACAAGACAATCAAACTGTGGTCACTTTCAGGTCAAAATGAAATCGCAACATTAGAAGGTCACCAAGGAGGAGTTACTTCGATTGTCTTTTCACCAGATGGAAGGTTTATTGCTTCGGCTTCAAACGATAAGACCATCAAACTGTGGGCTGTTGAGAATCAGCAGGAGATTGCGACTTTTGTTGGTCATCGTTATGGTGTTGAAACATTAGCATTTTCACCGGATGGTGATGTTCTTGCTTCTGGTGGTAGAGATTATCGTATTAAGCTGTGGTCAGTAGCCGATAAGCAGTTAATCCGAACCCTCCCCCGGCAAGAAAACATCCTGCAGTCGTTAGATTTTTCTCGGGATGGGGGTATTCTAGCTTCTGGTTCAGTTGATTTAAGGTTTTGGTCATTAGCCGAACAAGGTGATGCACTTCCTCCGAAAATGTCTACCGCTGAAATTATAAGCGATGGTGGCACAGGGCTGCTTACTGTTTCCTTGCCATCGGAAACCTTTTTGACATCCGGGTTACATAAGATTCGTGTTAAAATGAGAGAAGGAACCGATCAGTTTCTAGTTTTCCTCGATGAGAAGAGCACCGAAGTTGTTACGGATCGTCGGGCAACTTTTATAAATATTGAGGGACATGAGTTGATTTCACTCTCTTTTGGTGAAGAAATTAAGCCTGGTATGGCTTTAGTTGAAGTTGAAAGAAAAGATGCGAAAATAGACGTAGTGGAAATCGAAAACGACGGCGGTACAGGTTTGGTTCGGGTTGATCTTCCATTAGTAACTTCCTTGATACCAGGCTTACATAAGATTCATGTTGATAGGGTAGAGGTTGACGGTAAAGATGATTTATTTATGGTTGCTTTGGATGAATCTAAATCCGTACTCGTTGACCCTGACGGTAAAGCAATTTTTGTTGATGATGATGGTGGGGAAATCTTTACAATTAGCTTTGGAGAAGAAATCAAATCTGGCACAGCCTTGGTTGAATACCTGGGAGTTATCCAAGAAACTGATCAACTACTCATTGGGAAAGAAATTGAATTTGAGAAATTATATAAAGGAACTGGTTGGATTTGGTCTCTGGACTTTTCACCCGATGGGGAATTGCTGACTTTCGGTTTGTCTGATAATACAGTGAGGCTGTGGTCAGTTGATGAAAAAAAAGAGATCGTGGCATTGACTGGGCATACCTCCGATGTTTCGTCAGTCGCTTTCTCTCCGGATGGAAGAGTTATTGCTTCGGGGTCGCGTGAATTGAAAGTTTGGTCGATAGCTGGCAAAGCAGAGATCGCAACACTGAAATTGGATAACAACTATATTCATTCTTTGGCGTTCTCACCAGATGGATCCTTGGTCGTTACTGGTACAAACAATGGAGAAATTCTGATCTGGGATATGAGCCCGTTTGTTGACCCAACGATTGTTAAGTTTGCTGTCAGAGAAGCTTCATTTGAGAATCTGATTGCCGAAGTGCGGGCTGAAAATGCCAAAGATTTGTATGGTTACCAATTTGCTATTAAGTTTGATGCTGAGGTGCTTGAGGTTGAGAGTGTATCTCCAGGTAATTTCTTAAAGGGGGACTTTGGATGGGCAGGCGGGGATGAAACACATTGGATTGCTGGGGAAATC
>NZUQ01000163.1 GCA_002697225.1 Candidatus Poribacteria bacterium | reverse complement strand
TATATACTTGGCGCAAATTCAGTCTGCTCCAGGGAGCGTAACCCAGTTGCGCGAGTGTACCGGGCATTTGCTTTTACTCGCCAAAAGTAAGAATATTCCGATTATTTTGGTGGGGCATGTTACAAAAGATGGGGCGATCGCAGGCCCGAAAATTCTTGAACATATGGTCGATACCGTACTCTATTTTGAGGGGGAGCAGCAACAGATTTATCGTGTATTACGTGCTGTTAAGAATCGGTTTGGATCAACCAATGAAATCGGGGTCTTTGAAATGGTTGCCAACGGTCTCAGGGAAATTAGGAATCCTTCTGAACTTTTTATCGAAAACCGGCAGGAAAATTCGTCTGGATCGGTAATCGTGTCAAGCGTGGAAGGTACCCGTCCGCTGTTACTTGAACTTCAAGCGCTTGTTTCCCCTTCGAATTTAGGTATACCGCGAAATACAACGACCGGTGTGGATCGCCATCAAGTGGCTCTTCTCGTTGCCGTATTGCAAAAGCGTGTTGGTTTTAGCATAGGTGATTCCGATGTGTTTGTTAACGTGACAGGAGGGATGCGGTTGAATGAACGGGGAATTGATCTCGGTATTGCTTTGGCAATTGCATCGAGTCATCGTGACAAGCCCATCGATTCGGCAACTGTGGTTCTGGGTGAGGTGGGTCTTGGTGGGGAGGTGCGGCCTGTTTCACATATAGAACAGCGGCTTCAGGAATCGCAAAAACTGGGTTTTACCCGTGCGGTATTCCCTGAGTTTAACCGAAAAGGGATGAAGACGTTAGATGGAATTGAACTTATCGGCGTTAGAGATCTGTATGAAGCACTCGGTGTCGTTTTTTAGTACATGTTTCGTGCCATGAAAATTATAGTTTTTGGGTTAATTCGAATAAAAATTTAACTTGTATTTTCTTCAACATGCCATCTAGTGTTTGTCCTGCCCTGATGATGAAGATCACTGATTTAATGGTTGTATACTACGAAAACAACTGCTTAGCCTGAAACACACGTAATTATATCTCTGGTGCCCAAAAAATTATGATGACCGTATTTTAGTTCGAAAAAAGAATTCCATGCTTTGGATAATACGCGCTTTATTTATAATAATTGGTATAGTTTCTGGCACTATCGTTTCGGGAACTTCCGGGGGAATTATTGCGTTTTTCGCTGTTGCGATTTTGATTGGTATTGAAACCTATATTAAACAATCACCGATCGCGGGCATATTTGATTGTCTCGTTGGATTGGCGCTAGGTATTACTATTGCTGGATTACTAATCTATATTACATCAAGGTTAGTCAAACCTGAAGATTTAAGTTCGAGACCATTTCCTATACTCTTTACTGTTGTTACATTGTTGCTCGGATATCTTGGTATGATAACTAACTATCGAAGGGCTGAAGAAGGCGGGTTTTTATCAGTTAGTTCGTCAAAAAAACCAACCAATTCAACACAGAATTACAAGATTTTGGATACGAGTGTTATCATAGATGGCAGGATACGTGAAATTTCGCAGGCGGGTTTTATCGAAGGTGTAATGCTAATACCTAAGTTTGTCTTGAATGAGCTTCAGCATATTGCCGATTCAACTGATTCCTTTCGGCGCGACAAGGGACGGCGTGGTTTTGAAGTTATTCGAGCTATGCAAAATGACCCATTGGTTGAAACCGAAATGATTGAAGAAGATTTCCATGATGTGCAGGAGGTAGATGCTAAGCTAGTCCAGCTAGCATTGAAACTTGATGCGAAGATCCTTACCAACGACTTCAATCTTAACAAAGTTGCGGAACTTCAGGGAATTACAGTCCTAAATATTAACCAATTGGCGGGTTCTGTTCGTCCTAATGTTGTTGCTGATGAGGAGTTGACGGTTAAGATTACACGTGAAGGGAAAGAGCATCATCAAGGCATCGGCTATCTTGATGATGGTACAATGATTGTTGTTAAAAATGGACGTCAATATGTGGGTGAGATTGTAGATATCATTGTGACGCAAACTCTACAGACGAATGCGGGCAGAATGATATTTGCACGCCTAAAGGGAGATGAGACTGAGTCTGATGAACCAGAAGATTTGCACCCTTATTCCCGCGGCTGGAAGCGGAAATCGTATGGGAGATCCCCATACTAAGAAGACATATCTCTCTTTGCTGGATCTGCCAGTGTTGAGCCAGACAATTCGAGTATTCGATCTAAATCCGATTATCTCTGATATTCTTGTGATTGTTAGCGAGGGCGATTTGAGTAATTGCCAAGCCGTGGCAATTACTCCGTATGATTTCAGTAAGGTTTTAAATCTGGTTGTTGGAGGATCTACACGACAGGAGTCAGTTTACAACGGATTGAATTTCGTGCCTGAAGACACTCAACTCGTCATCGTACATGATGGAGTGCGTCCGTTTGTAACAGACAAAATGATACATGAATGTGTCTCATCAGCAAGCAAATTTGGTGCAGCGGCGGTCGCTGTGCCAACCAAAGATACAATAAAAGTTATAGATGAGAATCAATTTTCTGTTGAAACCCCTAACCGAGATCAATTATGGGCTGTACAGACTCCACAGTGTTTCAGGAAGGATCTGCTGGTTAAGGCCCACCGTCAGGCTAAGGTAAATCAGGTTGAAGTTACAGACGATGCAGCGCTAGTTGAACAACTTGGTTTTAAGGTGAAGTTGGTGATGGGTAGTTACAATAACTTAAAGATTACTACACCGGAAGATATGGTTGTGGCTAGAGCGTTTGCTCATTTGCCCAATACTGTAGAAAGCATATGATTCGCGTTGGCATAGGATACGATGTCCACCGCTTAGTTGCTAATCGAAGGTTTATTATGGGTGGCGTTGATATCCCTTTTGAGAAGGGGCTTCTTGGTCACTCAGATGCTGATGTTTTAACACATGCGGTATGCGATGCAATCTTGGGAGCTGCGGCTCTCGGTGATATTGGGCAGCATTTTCCTGATTCAGATCCTACTTATAAATCAATCAATAGCCT
This sequence comes from Candidatus Poribacteria bacterium, assembly GCA_002697225.1. Next base: position 17,681 of record NZUQ01000163.1, on the reverse strand, counting down.
TATTTTATTGAAGAAAGTGGTGGGGCTAATTTCTTCTGATTTTGACATAGAGAATATTGATAGTACGATTATCTGCCAGCGTCCAAAACTAGCACCGCACATTCCTGAAATGCGAAATCGATTGGCTAGCATATTGCAGGTTTCCCTCAATCAAGTTAACATCAAAGCGACTACGTCTGAAGGTTTAGGATTTGTTGGTGCAGAGAAAGGGATCGCGGCTCAGGCCATTTGTGCCTTAAGAACAAAATTGTAAAATATCCTATAGATATTAAGGAATACACATGGGGCTAAGAATTTATAATTCATTAACAAACCAAATCGATGAATTCGTTCCCATTGAGGATGGGAAAGTATCAATGTACAATTGTGGCCCAACGGTTTACGACTACTTTCATATAGGAAATGCGCGTACTTTTCTGATAGCTGACGTAGTTCGCCGTTATCTGGAGTACAAGGGGTACCAAGTAAAATTTGTCCAAAATTTTACTGATATTGATGATAAGGTTATAAATCGTGCCAACGAAGAAGGAGTAAGTGCTTCTCAGCTTTCAAGCAAGTATATTGATGCTTATTTTGAGGACTCACAAAAATTGGGAATTCGTCCGGCTGACGTACATCCAAAGGCAACCGACCATATTCCAGAGATGATTCAGCTTATTGAGCGAATGATCGATAAAGGAATTGCTTATGAAGTTGATGGTGATATATATTATCGTATCCATAAATTCCTAGATTATGGGAAATTGTCAAATCGTAAACCTGAGGATTTACTTTCAGGTGCACGTGTGGATATTGACAAACGGAAAGAAAATCCACGGGATTTCGATTTATGGAAGAGTGTTAAGCCAGATGAACCAAGTTGGCCATGCCCATGGGGATGTGGTCGACCAGGGTGGCACATTGAATGTTCTGCGATGGCGATCAAACATCTTGGTGAATCAATCGACATTCACGCGGGCGGCCAAGATCTTCAGTTCCCACATCATGAAAATGAGATTGCCCAAAGTGAAGTGTTAACAGGCAAAACTTTCGCCCGTTATTGGATTCACATGGCTTTCTTAAGAATTGGTGGTAACCGTATGGGAAAGTCCGAACAGAATTTCATTTTTGTTCGTGACGCGCTTAAAGACTATTCAGCGGAAACAATTCGTCATTTCTTGGTTTCAGCCCATTATCGAAGCCCACTCGATTATAATGGAACAAGTCTATCAGATTCAGATAGTGCTATACGCCGCTTGAATAATTGTTTGTCAAGGATCAGATCTTACTCAGAGTTTGCTGGTTCCGGAATAGACATCGGCGACTCCGAAATTGATCATGCCACGTCGGCAATGTTGACTAATTTTGGGTTAGCAATGGATGAGGATTTTAACACGGCTTTGGCTATGGGTGAAATATACAAAATGGTTGGCCACGTAAATCGTTTTCTCGCTCAAGAAAAGTTAATTCACGCAGATCAAGTTGCTCTTGGAGTAGCATATCAATCGTTGATTAAAGTCTGTATGGTATTAGGGATTTATACTGAATTGGAGTCAATAACTAATGGGAACACACGATTAGTTAATCAGTTAATGGAATTGGTTATAGATATTCGTAATGATTCTAGATCACGTAAGGATTGGGTGATGGCGGACAAAGTTCGAGATCGGTTACATGAGATTGGAATTGAGCTACAGGATACGCCATCTGGAACAAACTGGAAATGGGAAGACAACTGATCTTTCCATTTCATAATTAAGGAGGAAATAATAATGACTCGTTTAACACTATCCATCTTCGTTCTTCTTTTCGCTGTCATTTGCACTGGTTGCATTTTAATGGGACCAAAAGTAATTTGGAGCGACAATTTAGCCATTCAGGCGAGTAGCAAAGACGAAAAAATGCATGATGACAATATGTATACCGAAGGTGAAACTTCCCCTCTTATTTCGGAAAGAAAGGATAAGAAGGCAGTTGAGGAGGCAGATAAGTATACTCATGCAACACTTAGTTGGATCCAAACACAGAAAGTTGAAAAGATCGTGATTAAATCTGATGAAGGACAGCTTGAGTTTTTTGAAGCATTATACAAAGATGATGAAGGAAATTGGGAATCACTCCGAAACGTAAGAGACAACCTCAAAACTACATATCGTATTAACATGCTTGGCAGGCCGATCATGACGACAGCAATTCGTTTGAAAATACCTAGGCGCTGGGATTCACGTCGAGTTGGTGGGCAAAAACGCAGAGCGCGCGGTGAAACGGGCGCTCCCCAAGGTACATCTAGGAAAATTCGTGAAATTGAGGTTTATCATTCAATAGCACTTGAGCCAGAGGTGCCGTCAACAGAGGAATAAAAATTCAAATTTGGGAACTATGCTATCAAATGAAGCAAAAAGCTTAATTCATCTCAACATTATTCCCGGCATTGGATTACAGACGACTCGTACGCTTATTAATGCTTTTGGTTCGGCAGAACAGGTGTTGGCTTTACAGAAGCGAGATTTGGAAGCTGTGGACCTAGCCGATGATGTATGTCAAAAATTCATTAATGGCAGGTCAACCGTTTCGGTTGAGCAAGAACTTGAACTGATTGAAAAGTTCAATTGTCAGGTTGTCACCATTGACGATGCGGTTTATCCTCAACCTCTCCGGGAAATCTGCGATCCCCCTTTAATATTGTATGTAAAAGGGGAATTTCCCCAAAATATTGGTTATAGTTTAGCTGTTGTTGGTCCCCGTAGGCCAACACGTTGTGGGAGAAGGCTTAGTTATGATATTGCTCATGCTTTGACCCAGAATGGGTTGAAAATTGTTAATGGAGGGTTTGGTGATGTCGATACATGCGCGCACCGAGGTGCGCTTGATGCAGGAGGTCGCACAGTAGTTATAATGGGATGTGGATTGAGTATCTTATATCCGGCAAGTAACCAGCAACTGTTTGAAAAGATTGTAACTTCAGGCACTCTCATTTCTGAATACTCAATGACCATGCCTCCTTTTGGGTCGAATGTCCCACGCCGGAATTGTTTGATTAGCGGGTTAACACTTGGCACTATTGTTGTTGAAGCGACTGAGTGTAGTGGTTCGCTTATTACTGCCAGATTAGCTGCCGAGCAAGGTAAAGAAGTGTTTGCCGTGTCAGGGCAGATCGGAGCTGATATGTCAAAAGGCACCTATCAGCTAATCAGTAGTGGAGCTATTCTGATTCATTCTATTGATGATCTACTTAGTCAGTTGTCTCAAGTTGGTAATATCCGACCCAATATTACTGACGGACAAATACTTTCTGACGCTGATGAATTAATTCGGGGCAATAGTCGATATTCTGCGAATGCCAACCGGAAGATTGAAGGAAACATTAAAAAAACAGTGTCTGTGACTGAAACCGCATCAGATGCAAAAGAAGACAAAATTGTAATCTCGGTCATTGGTGCAGACAAAATTCACATAGATCAAATTGTTCGGAATGCTAATTTGCCGGTTCATAAGGTTTCAGGTATTCTGACAATGCTTGAGATAAACGGAATAATTGAGCAACTGCCGGGGAAATTTTTCAGAAACCTTAATTAATAGCTTTTAGTAGAGGATGTAGTGTGCAATCAAAATTAACGTTTGAGAAACCTTTAATTGAACTTGAAGAGCATCTTAATCAGTTGAAAAGCTTTGCGCAGAAACATCCGGACTTGGATATTTCTGAAGGTTTAAAAGTACTGGAGAGAAACACAAGAGCTCTTAATAGAAAAGCAGTACAAACACTAAGCCGGTGGGATAAGGTATGGTTTGCGCGCCATGAACTGCGTCCTCAATCATTTTCTTATATTGAATCGATTTTTGAGAATCCAATTGAACTATATGGCGATAAGTTATATAGTGATGATCGAGCCCTTGTTGGAGGACTCGCTTGGTTTGAAAAGCAGCCGGTTGTTTATTTGGCTCAGCAAAAAGGGAGGAATCTCTCAGAGCGTCAAGAGATGAACTTTGGCTATACGCATCCTGAAGGATACCGAAAAGCGCTACGACTCATGGAATTCGCTGAGAAGTTTAACCGTCCTGTGATCTGTTTTGTTGATACTCCTGGCGCGCACTTCGACGGTGGATCTGAAGAGCGTGGTCAGTCAATTGCGATCGCTGAAAATTTGGCTAAGATGTCACAGTTACAGGTTCCTATACTTGTTATTCTGATTGGTGAAGGTGGGAGTGGTGGAGCATTAGCTATTGGTATTGGGGATCGTGTTCTCATGATGGAAAACTCGATTTACTGCGTAGCCCCTCCTGAAGCGTGTAGTGGTATTGTTTGGAAAGATGATGGGGAACATGCNCCCGAAGCGGCTGAAGCACTTANGCCACTTGCCNCGGATCTAATTGAATTTGGTATTATCGATGAAATCATCCCGGAACCAGTGGGTGGAGCACACCGTAATCCAACTCAAGCAATCAAAAATGTCAAAAAAACCATGACTCGGCATTTNCACCAATTACTCGAGGTGAATCTTGNGAACCTATTNGAAAATCGATACAATCGGTATCGGAACATTGGTGTTTTTGATANTGAGCAATTATAGTTTTATTCAACAATCACGGTCAATAACTTGATAGAGAAAGGAGACTAATTTAGCTGTTGAGACAGTGGAAGTGGGCGTATCGGCAAATCCCTGATATCATTTAAACGATGGGAAAAACTGAAAAAGCGGTTGACATTACATTTCAGATTTGCTATCATTGCNCAAGCTTTTNTATATANTAAGGGGAGGTGGCGTTTTTGGCTTCACCTATTGGGCAANTCTCGGATAGTNCTCCAGCAGTTTTGAAAATGANTGGGGTTGGATCGATCTCAGGGGGCGAAGCTATGTCGCGCCTTGAAGGTAGCTATGCCGCATTGCAAGGCAACCCTATAAAATCGAGGGGCATTCAAGGTCCTTCGCCTTCTCCGCTATTTCAATCACGTCCGTTAAATACAAGTCATATGTCTGATGTCTTGAATGAGAAAGCTAGTCAGAGGGTTGGTCTTCTTGTTGATGGGCAGAAGTAGGGAAGCTAGCCATTGAGTTGGTCTTCTCGTCTAATTTGATTGGAAATATCTTCGTAACATTCCTTAGATACGCAGTTAGTTTTAGGTCGGCGCNTANTTGTGTNGAGAGAAAGCGTCGATTTTTTTTTGCAAAATTCTCGTAGAATAGAGTTTTGAAAGCAGTCCTTCCCAAACATGCACCTCATGTCGGAGCATCTTGGCGAGCTATTTTAGTTGGTTTGCTNCTGATNCCCCCCAATACCTACTGGATTATGGATTCAGCAGGNCAGGGTTATCCTACCACCGTTTCCCTCTATTTTAATGTTATATTCTGCGTCTTTGTCATAGCGGTTCTAAATTATTTATTGACGCAGATTAGCTCAAGGTTTGCTGTTAAGCAGGGAGAGTTGCTGACCATTTACATTATGTTGGCGATTGCTTCTTCGGTNGCTGGTCATGATATGNTGCGTGTGCTAATTCCAATGATTCCACATGCNTTTTGGTACGCAAGCCCTGAGAATGATTGGGCTGATTTGTTTCATCGTTTCGTTCCTAGCTGGATTGCAGTTTCCGATCGGAGGTTCCTAACCGATTATTATCGTGGTGAGTCAGATTTTTATCAGTGGGAAGTTATTCAAGGCTGGTCGAAACCGATACTTGCTTGGGGANGNTTTTTATGCCTAATGTTGTTTTTGATGGTTTGCATCAATAGTCTTGTTCGTAAGCAATGGACTGAAAATGAGAAACTAAGTTACCCGATTATTCAATTACCCCTTGAGCTAACTATTGGTGGAGGAACATCAGGTATTTTNAGAAACCGAATTATGTGGGTTGGATTTATCGTNGCAGCTGCAATTGATATCCTGAATGGACTCAATTTCCTGTTTCCGAGTGTGCCTAGCTTGGGTGGGAAGTTATATGATCTGCTTCCATTTTTCTCGCGCCCCCCTTTGAACGCCATCGGTTGGACTCCAATTGCTATCTTCCCTTTTGCGGTTGGACTGGCGTTTTTCATTCCACTGGATCTTTCTTTTTCATGTTGGTTTTTCTANCTNTTCTGGAAGTTTGAGCGAGTGATTGCCAGNGCANTTGGAATGAAAAGTATCCCTAGCTTTCCGTTTGTGGATGAACAATCGTTTGGTGCCTATATTGGCCTGTTTGTTATCGCAATAGTAGGGTCGAGGCAACATCTTGGTGAGGTCATTACTAAAATTCTCAACAAAAATTCAGAAATAGATGATTCAAGTGAACCACTTTCATATCGGGCCATGATAATAATGATGGTTGGGTGCATAATTTGCATTGCCTCTTTTTGTAANGCGTTGGGGATGTCNCTTTGGGTTATATTGCTGTTTTTTATTATTTACTATGCGATTTCAACAGCGGTTACCCGAATGAGAGCTGAACTTGGATCNCCTGTTCACGATTTACACTTTATTGGTCCTGATGAAATGATGCCGAAGATGTTTGGAACACGGCTACTTGGTGCGCAGAACCTAACTATGCTGGCTTATCTCTTCTTTTGCAACCGTGCCTATCGTGGGCACCCAATGCCACATCAACTTGAGGGGTTTAAGCTCGCTGAACGCACCAACATAAATAATCGGCGGTTGCTGGTTGCCATGCTAATTGCCATCATTGTTGGAACCTTCTCCTCTTTTTGGTCTTATTATCATATTTCCTATGTTGAAGGTGCAAGAGATTGGTTTGCCTGGCGTCCTTTCAACCGTCTTCAGAGTTGGTTAATTTCACCTCTCCCTCCTAATTATCCTGCAGTGATTGCCATGCTCATTGGGCTTTTGGTTACGTTTTTTTTGATGATTATGCGTATGAGCATTTTTTGGTGGCCTTTTCACCCTGCAGGTTTTGCTATATCTAGTAGTTGGTCGATGAATGTTTTCTGGTTTTCAATCTTGGTAAGTTTTATCATTAAGTGGATTATTTTAAAACATGGAGGAATGGGAACCCACCGAAAGGTGATTCCCTTTTTCTTAGGACTCATTTTAGGAGAATTCATTATTGGAAGTGTATGGAGTTTGATCGGTGTAACCACCAACCTACCGATGTACCGTTTTCTTTTTTAGCTTTAATTCACAATCTTTAGAGTGAATTCCTGAAAAATGTAATCCATTTTGATAGATTGTCGTCTATTAGGGTAACGAGAATTTTATTTGATACTTAAGGACATTTTGAAATTATGAAAGCTAGACTCAAACTTGTCAGACTCGTCTTTTCTTTGGTGGTGTTATTGGTTTTTACATCTCAATTCCGAGCAATTTCCGCCGAAGGAGATGGATCCGCAGATGCGGAGGGGAAAATTAAGTTTAATAAGAAAAACGAAAAAAATAAGAGCCTAAAAGTCCAAAAAGCAACAGTTAATTTAGATCAAAACGATCAAAGAGAAGAGAAAAAAGGAAAGAAAGCGACAGAGTCTGTGCAAGAAAAGGGTTCCGGACGAGAACAGGTGCGTGAAAATGGATTGGATGGAAATAGAAAGGTCAATTTCAGAAGTATCTCGACGGAAAGTGGAGAGGAATACTACAAAGTCATTGTTGATAACAATTTGTTTCGACCGCTGGGGTGGCGACCACCAAATAATAAACCTCGTTATGCGCTGATCGGCACGTGGATTTCTTCCAATAGTATGATAGCTAAAGCTTTGATACTAGAACAACGTTCAAACCAAACTTATTACGTTTCAATTGGTGAGAAGGTAGGTGAGGCTACTGTTGAAAGCATTAAATCAGACCAAGTAAGTTTGGATCTGTCTGGCGATATCAAAATGGTTAAAAGTGAATCGATGCAATTTCTTAGTGGTGGTGGAAAAAATAGAAAACGTGGAGGAAAGGACGGGGAATCTAAGTCTGAAGGGAAAGCCCGTGAAGATGGTGACAAAAAACGTGGTAATCGTAATCGTGGTGCTGCAGGAGGTACTCGTGGGAATTGGAGTGGTGGTGGCTCAGAGGATTGGAGTGGCGCAGTTGAACGGTTTAGAAACGCATCGCCAGAAGAACAACAGAAAATGCGTGAGCAGTTTATGCAGCGGATGAGAGAGCGTGGTGGAGGTCGAAGCGGAAGAACAGGAAGANGTGGTGGAGGTCGAGGAAGAAGAGGACGTTAAAAATTAAGGAGAACCAATCTTAATCATGTATGGAACAGGATCGAGACATCTATCGGAGTATCGCGAATTCTCTGATAAGCAGACTGGTGCGCACATTTTTCAACTGACCGACCATCCGTCAATTAATCATAATTTATATTTTCTGACCTCGTCTTTTACTCGNGATCAGGGCCAATTGATTTTNACNTCTTATAGATCAGGNGAACCTAATTTNTTTATTCTGGGGTTTCCAAACGGCGAAATTGTTCAATTAACAGATAGCGATGGCATCCATGGTTACTCAGGTATCGTCTTTGAATCACAACTTTTCTATACACAGGATAGCTCAATCAAAGCAGTNGATATCAATTCGCTTGAGGAACGTGTATTAGCTACATTCGAGGGTGGTAGCCTTGGAGAGTGTAGTATCAACAGTACAGGCGAATTGATTGTAACCGCAATGAAACGTGATGACAAATCACACATTACTGTTACCGCTACCGATGGATCAGGTGGACAGGTGATTCACACTGCTCCCGATCAAACAATCATCCATCCTCAGTTTCATCCGAAACATCCTAGTTTGATAGCNTACTCTGGTGATCCTGCTCCGCGAATGTGGACAATTCAAAGTGACGGTTCAAAAAACCAGTGTCTGTATATGCATGACAACAATGAGTTTCTAGTACATGAAACNTTTTTAGGAGATCTTGATGAGCTAATTGTCAGTCATTGGTATTATGCGTTGCGGAGNATATCGTTNAAGACTTTGGAGATGACAACAATCTCACCNTTTAATGCTTGGCATATTTGTAGCAATCGTGCAGGAACAAAAGTACTTTGTGATACGGTTCATCCAGATATTGGTTTGCGGTTGGTTGATGTTGANACAGGTAACCATGTTCACATTTGCTATCCGAAAAGTTCGTGTGGTGGAAGTCAGTGGGAGAAGGACCGTTACGCTTTAGCAAAGGATTGGGCTGCTGCACAGAAAGATAGAGATCGTTCACTCAGCTGGATGGAAATGAAAGTGGACACTGTTTATGGACCTCAATGGTCACATCCTCATCCCTCGTTCAGCCCTGATGAAAAAATGGTGGTTTATACCTCCGATGTTTCAGGACACCCACAAGTCTACGTTGCTGTCATACCCTNAAAAGCTAATTTCCTTGGTTCTCTGGTTGCTATCGGCAATTTATGCTTTTGCGGNTNGGACAATTGAGTTTGAGGAAATNACTGTCACACCCGGCCAATTTACGATCCAAGANGGAACGCGATCAGCACTCTCCCTNTCTANNCGAGAAGTAGGTTTATACCCNCTNATTGACAATGATATTATGCGTGCCGCCCAAATCTTTCCTGGTGTTGTCTCCAATGATTTCAGTGCTCGATTCAGCGTTCGTGGCAGTGAAAAAGATGAAATTCTGGTTCGTCTAGATGGCATGGANCTTTTTGACCCATANCACCTACAGGATTTTGGTGGAGCAGTTTCGATTATTGATCTTGGATTAATCAGTCGCGCTGATTTACTNATGGGTGGATTTCCTGCGGAGTTTGGAGACAANATGTCAGGTGTTTTTGACATTACCGCTAGGGAAGGAAATCGGGAACAAGTATCTGTGAATCTTGGGCTTGACCTCATTAATGCACATGCTTCAATCGAAGGTCCCTTATCTGATAAAGGTTCATGGATTCTCTCTGCCCGGCGAGGCTATATTGATCTTATTCTTGCTTTAATGGATACTGATGAAGATCTTAATCCTCGTTACACTGATCTATTTGGGAAATTGGTGTATGACTTGACAGATCGGGATAAACTGACCGTCAATAGCTTTTACGCGTGGGATAGGAATCTAATCTGGGGTAATGATTCGGAAAATAATCTCGATTCAGATTACGGAAATGGTATGTTGTGGACCAAGTGGCTCCATTCNTTTAGTCAATCCATTTGGTCAAATTTATTCCTTTTCAATGGGAAGGCAAGCCGTAATCGGCTGAAGGGAGTTGGTGGGATAGATCAGCGAGATTTTAGTTTTTTCGGTACGAAGGGCGAATTTGTCGCACAGATGTTGGATTCACATACAGTTCGATGTGGGTTAGAATGGCGNTGGTCTGNGGTAGAATATAACTATGCATCTACGGCAGAATATNACTATGTAGTTCGTGCACAAGGTGCTGAAATTGAGCAANATCAGCATNTCAAGNCGGAAATCAATGATAATGGAAATCTCATAAAAGCTTATTTGCAAGATGAGTGGCAACTTCATCCAATANTTGCTATCAACGTTGGNNCACGCTACCTGATGCAAGATTATCGTTCTCCNNGTGTACGACCATATGAGATAAGCCCTCGGGTCGCGCTGGCGATAAATCTGATGGAGAATCTAGTCTTGCGGGGGGCATGGGGAGTTTACCATCAACCGATTGATTTGATGACAATTCCTGTTGAAGATAATACTCAGGATGTTGATAGAGCACAGGCCGCAACACATTACGTTTTTGGGACAGAATTTACTTCTGGAAGGCAATTCATTATTCAGGCTGAAGNATATTACAAGAGACTGAANAACCTTTCTGGNCAGATTCGAGATTTCGGTCGAAAAACGCAAATNTTNAGTAACCCGGAGTCGGGANATGTAAACGGATTCGACATTTTTACCAGTCAGGNNATATCTGATCAGCTGACTTGGAGTTTAGGTTACGCTTATGCTATTGCCAAAGAGANATTGGGAGATCAGGAGTTCTATAGAAAATCCGATCAGCGACATTCCATAGCTCTCAATGGTAGTTATCAATTTTCGTCAAGGTGGCATTTACATGGGAGTTGGCGGTTTCATACAGGTAATCCCACAACAAAACTAATCCATTATGATAATAAGCTTGTTACTGATGGTGTAGAGTGTAATCGGAAATTTGGTGATTATAACGGTCAACGATTGCCAGCATATCATAGTCTTGATCTCAGGATTACAAAATCGAGTACATTTAGGAGTTGGGATCTAAACTGGTATTTTCAAGTATTGAATCTTTACTGGCGTAAAAATGTGCATGAGTATACATTCAGCAAAGTTCATAGCAAAATTACGAATGAAGTAGAAGGATGTGAAGTGAGTAATGAACTACTTCTCCCACTTGTTCCAACCGCAGGAGTTACCATTAGATTTTGAACTGCATACTGTTTCTTGACTTGACATTTCTGCTAGATTTGATTACTATAGCGACCTTATCGAGAATAGGGAAAGATAGTAGATGTTGAAGTTATTCCAGAGGATTCTACGTAGGCTCTTAGGTAAGGTTCAAGGCAACGCAGATATGTATAGGCTTCCTAAAGCGGCGCCGAGTGCTGAAGAGGCTATAGTGCCCTTCAATCCAAGCGAGCATGGAATTCTACCCCAAACACTGAAGCAAATGATGGATGAGGAGCAGGATTTTGTTCTGCTTGATGTGCGGGAACAACACGAGTATAAGATGGCGCACATTGAAGGGACGAAATTGATTCCGATAGGTCAGATACCACATCGTGTTGCTGAGTTGAATCCGTATGATGAAATTGTTGTGTATTGTCATCATGGTATACGGAGTTTGGATGCTACCTATCTATTGCAGCAAATTGGGTTCAAGCGTGTTTCTAGTTTGGTAGGGGGAATTGATCGCTGGTCAAGGGAAATCGATCCAAATATTAACCAGTATTAGCTAGGTTTTTTGACTGTTTTCCTTAAAATCCCGACTGTCCAAATTATAATTTTTCATCCGGTTCTGTAATTTTCGCCGTGACATTCCGAGTAGTTTAGCTGCCTTTGTTTGGTTCCCTTGAGTCTGGGTTAGCGCCGATTTGATATATTCTTTGATAATGTCTTCCAACGAAACCCCGCCCTCAGGTATATCCGAGTTAATATTTGATGGAGGTAACGATCTATCGTGAATTTCAGCCGGTAAGTCTGTCAATTGGATAGTTGGGTTTTCTGATAGGATAAATGCCCGTAACAGACAATTCGCAAGTTGTCTTATGTTTCCAGGCCAATCGTAACGTTGCAAGGCGGACATCGCTTTTGCCGAGAGGGTTTTCTTTTCAACCGATATATACTCATCTTGAAATCGGGAGAAGAAGAATTCGATCAGAGATTTTAAGTCCTCCATACGATCTCTTAAGGGTGGTAGATGAAGTGCAATTACGTTCAACCGAAAGTAAAGATCTTCGCGGAAATTACCCTCTTCCATTTCAGCTCTCAGGTTTTTGTTTGTTGCTGCTATGATGCAAACATCGACTTGAATTGGGTTGATCCCGCCAACACGTTTTATTTCTCTTTCCTGTAGAACACGTAAAAGCTTACTTTGCATCTGAAGAGAAATGTCACCAATTTCATCTAAAAAAATGGTGCCTCCGCTAGCGATTTCAAACAGCCCTCTTTTCATCTGATCTGCTCCTGTAAAGGAACCTTTTTCATGGCCAAACAGTTCGCTCTCAATTAAGTCTTCAGGTACAGTGCTACAGTTAATTGGTAGGAACATTTTTTCTTGTCTACTGCCATGTTCATGAATTGCTTTGGCTACAAGATCTTTTCCTGTACCAGTTTCCCCAGTAACAAGAACTTGATTAGCGCCGCGATTAATCACCAGCATTATTTTCTTAAAAAGTTCTTGCATTAGTGGGCTGTCTCCAACAATTCGATCAAAATGGACTTTTTGAACATCGGTATTATTAATGTTGGGCTCTTCCATACTTAAGGCGCGTTCTATTTCGCTTTTAAGCGTATCAAGATTTATCGGCTTTTCAAGATAATAGAACGCACCTTCTCGTGCCACAAGATCAATTGCATCATCGAGCTCAGCAAAAGCAGTAACGATTAGTACTGGCAGATCCGTCCATTGTTCCTTAATTACCTTCAACAAATCCCGTCCGGTCATTTGTGGCATACGCATGTCACTAATCACTAAGTTAAATTCCTTTTCTCTCAGGAGTTCTAGTGCAGTCTTTCCATTATCGGCAGTTTCAATTTCATGTCCTTCGCGTTCTAGGACGCGCCTTAGTATTGTACGCTGACTCTGTTCGTCGTCAACAAGTAAGATCGATGGCATAAACTTTATTTCTTATACTTTCATTATGGTTTTTCAGCATGTGAAAAAAACTTTGAATTCTGTTCCCATACCAACTTGGCTCTTGACTTCAATTTTTCCACCATGCGCCATAATAATTTGATATGCTATTGCTAGCCCTAAGCCAATACCACCCTCTCGTTCCTTGGTGGTAAAATAAGCTTCGAAGATTCGTTCTTGTATCTGATGAGGAATTCCAACTCCTGTGTCTCGAATGCTTGCTATTATCCAGTTCTGACCAACATTTTGTTCAATGTTAGTCGTGATGTAGATGCTACCATTCTTGGGTTGGATTGCCTGTATCGCATTTTGAATTAGATTGAAAAAAAATTGTCGGATCTGCTCGTTGTCAAGCTGTGTTTGAGGTAATTCTGAGTCGTAATTGCGTAGGATCTTAATTCTTGAATTGTCTGTAATAACTTTAAATTCAACAAGCACAAAATCCAATAACCTGTTCAGCGAAACAGCTTCAAGTTTTAGTTGCCGTGGACGATTTAGTGTCAAAAATTGTTCTGAAATTTTCTTTAACTGCTCAGTTTCGTAATTCATGATGTCAAGTAGTTCGGTTACTTCATTTAGATCTTGTTGGTTGAGTTCTTTTTGGGAAAAAATGTTTTTAAGATACTGAGCAGTCATGCCAATAGAGTTTAGTGGATTTCTGATTTCATGGGCAACCCCTCCCGCAAATTGACTCAGTACTTCGAATCGCTTGGCATGTACCAATTTCAACTTAGTCAGTGTAAGTACGAGGTCATTTGTTATTTTTCCAATTGTTCCTGATGCTGTTGGTATCTTAGTTCTCGGAAAATCATCAGCTTCTGCGTGTTCTATAATCATCATCATATTTTCGAGAGGTTGCATAATAAGCCAATTCGTCGTAACCCAAATTACAACACCCAACAACATAATAACGACGAACATGGCAATAAGGCGTATTAACCGGAGTTTTTGGATATATTTGTTAATATCAGGTGTGGCAAAGAGAACTTGGATCAAACCTGAAACTTTGTTTTCATTTGATTCTTCACCAATTAAATCTACGTCATAAGGTAGTATCATCTCGGAGGCGTACTTGCCATCATCCAGCTCAACAGTGTTATAGACTTGTACGCGTTTTTGCAAAATTTCCTGAAGATCAGTTTCAGTGAAATTGATATAGAGACCTGCATCCTTTCCTTGCTTCAAACTGGCCTGAATAGAAGCATTAATTCCGAAAGTGATGTTAATATCCAAAACGTCTGCCATGTCAGGGTTATTTTCCTGTAGTAACTTGTGTAACGATGCTTCGATCGTTGCGCGATCAAAATCTTGCATCCATCTAATTTCCTGTTCCACACGATTGCGAATTGTACCTGACACGTTTCTGAAGGTAGCCCCGCGCTCGAAGTCTTGCACGTGTAATATTTCCAAGTAACGCCGTGCTCTGTAATCATCGATAACGTAGAATGCTGCTAGAACAACAGACACTGATATGTTAATGATTAGTGCATACTTCCATTGTAGGCGCATACGGTCAAGATCTGGTAGTTTTTCCGATGGTAATTTTGATCAAGCGAATAAATGTTGCGAATCTAGCAATTTTGTATCGTAACATATACCAAAAATGAAATCAAAGGCAAACCAAATCCTATGCATTATAGGCGTGATAATATCGCGTTTCCCTACGCGAAATGTGATATACTTTGAAATATAAAAGGTGGGGATATGCGACACGTCATCATCGGTACTGCAGGTCATGTAGACCATGGGAAGAGCTCTCTGATTCGGGCGCTGACGGGAATTGAAACGGATCGGCTCAAGGAAGAGAAAGAGCGTGGGCTTTCGATAGAATTAGGATTCGCTTACTTCGATTTGCCAAATGGGTTACGTGCGGGAATCGTTGATGTGCCGGGGCATGAAAAGTTTATCCGGAATATGCTATCTGGCGCATATGGTATGGACATCGTACTACTCGTTGTTGATGCTAAAGAAGGTGTACAGGAGCAAACGTTTGAGCATCTTGAAATTATTGATTTATTGGGTATCTCGATAGGAGTTTTGGTAATCACAAAATCAGACTTAGTTGATTCTAATCAGCTTGAGGACTCAACTGAAATGTCTCGGGAAGTTTTGACAGGCACGACGCTTGAAGGTTCACCAACTGTAGCTGTTTCTAATATAACAGGTCAAGGAATTGATCGATTAAAACAAACTATTGTAGACCAAGTCGAAAATGCGACCAAAGAAGGATTTAAAAATGGAATTCCTCGCCTTTACACAGATCGAATCTTTTCTATGCCTGGATTCGGAGCGATTGTGACTGGTACCTTGACCGGGGGCTTAATTCAACAGGATCAAAGAATGAAGATTCTTCCCGGACGAAATGAAGTACGTGTTCGTGGAATCCAAGTTCACAATGAACCAACAGCTCAAGCTCTACCGGGGCAACGTACGGCTATAAATCTTTCTAATGTGACAGAGAATATTAGTCGTGGAGATGTTCTTTGTCCCATGTCTTTATCAGATCTAACAGACAATGTTGATGTGTCAATTAAAGTTTTGGGATCTTTCCCGAGGATTTTGGAACATTGGACACGGCTCAGATTATATATTGGCACGCGCGAGTCCATTTGTCGGACGGTTATGCTTACCGAAGAAGCAATTTTTCCAAACGATGAAGCATTGATTCAATTGCGGCTTGAGGAACCGATTTTGGCTTTTCGAGGGGATCGTTTTATTCTTCGGGATTTTTCAGCTCAGTATACCGTTGGTGGTGGATGGATAATCGATCCCTTTGCACCTCGCCATAAAAGATTTACGGAGCAAACGGCAGAAATATTAAATTCATGGGCAATAACGACGGATCCACAAGAACTTGTTAATCTTATACTTGAGAATAATGAAAATCTTTGTGTGCCGAAGGATTTAATAAGATACTACTTGTCGCTTACCAATCAAGCTTTAATCGATTTGCTTGATCACTTGGAAAAAGTGGAGGAGATCCTTCAGTGGGAAGGGAATTTGCTGTCTGTTTCCAGTTTCGAACGCACACAGAAAATAGGATTTCAGTTGTTGGAGGCACTCGGGGGTTTTCATGAGCGAAAACCGCTAGCATTGGGGCAAAATTTTTCTCAACTTCGGTTGCAACTTGGACTGAACGAATTTGATTTTGAAAAAATTGTCAACTATCTGCTTAGCAAAAGTCAGATAGTAAAAGATGGAAACCTAATACGGCTATCAAGTCATGAAATTGCCTTTTCTACACAGGAAGAGGTAATTAAATTGAGAATAGAAAAGATTTTTTCTGAGGCAAAACTTAATACGCCAAATATGGCGGAAGTAATAGAACAGTTATCTGATTACCCAGCCAGAGCGATCAATGAAACGTTTTATGCTCTGGTGAATTTGGGAAGGTTAGTGAAAATTCAGGAAGAGATTTTTGTACATAAAGATGCTATTGAGCAGATTGAGAACTTACTGATAGGCTATCTGGAAAAGCATGATATAATCACTGTCGCGGAATTTCGTGAACTGGCGCAAACTAGTCGAAAATACGCAGTTCCGTTTCTAGAATTTTGTGATGGTGTTGGACTAACAGTTCGTAACGGAAATCACCGACGACTGCGCAAAAAAACCGTTAGCAATGGGGGAGAATAGGGTCCGGTGGCTCTACTGGTCTTCAAAACCAGCTTGTCTACGCGAGTGGATAGGTGGGTTCGACTCCCACTCTCTCCCGCCATTCTCTCTTAAATCCTTGTTATGACAGGGTTTGGCATGGTTTTATAAAGTCTGATTCTTAATTGTGTCTATTTTAGTCACAGTTGAGGTCACATTTGATCATGTCGCATACCTATCTAGTCTTTCGTCAAGCAGGTAGTAGTTATTCCTTCCGCTCAATAGTTCCCAAAGACTTACAATCACTTCTAGGTACTAAAGAATTTCAACTTTCTCTTCGTTGTGGAATTCTAAAACAAGCCAAATTACTTTCCTCTCATCTTTATAATCTATCTCAACGTCTTTATAATCAATTGAGAGATGATTCTGGTCATTTAAGAAACACTATTGACCAGATTAAAGAAAAGTTGCGTTCAGAATTAGTCCAATTAAATCCTGCTATTACTCGAAATTCAAAGCCTGAAGAAACTAAACCATCCAATAACCAGAAACCAACAGAAAATTCAATAATCCCTGCTTCATCTGCTATTTCTCTATCTCAACTCTCATCCAAATTTATCACTGCCAAAAATGAAGCAGGTTATCCATCTAAAACTATCAATGGCTATCATGACACTCATAAACTTGCCATATCTGTTTTAGGTGATGTAGCTATTGATTCTTTGACTCATGAAGATGGCAGAAATTTTGTGGAGGTACTAAAGAAATTGCCTGTCAATCGAAGTAAGAGTTATTCCAGGCTAACAATTGAACAACTGCTTCAACTAGAGAATGAACCAACACTAAGCCATAAGACTACCCTGAAACACACTGAAAGAATATCTGCATTATTCAATTGGG
>NZUQ01000162.1 GCA_002697225.1 Candidatus Poribacteria bacterium | reverse complement strand
GATTGTTCCTAATTCGGATTCGAAACTAAAACGACGCGTGCCCAATATACCTAATCTTGATGGTTGCCATACTCTCCCCCTCAATACAGAATTCCCTCTAATAAAATAGCGGAAAATAAGACCAAATTAGTTAGTAGCAAGGTCAGCATATTTGGCTAAAAAAGAATCTTTATTCTAGTTTTTGTAGACAACCTCACGCAATCCTTTGATATAACCAACTGCAAAGAGGCGGCCAATAGAAGAATACCCAGGGTGATCGTTATCATCACCTTCCATTGTCGGGACATGATCAGGCCGCAAAACGCCCTCAAAATTAATGTCCCGATAGGCTTGCATACACGCAGCCATGTCTGTTTTTCCATTGTCATGAAAAGTTTCTTGAAACTTCTCGGGTGTTCCTTCAACATCACGAAAATGTACGAAGAAGATCTTGTCCTGCTGCCCGAAACTCCTGATAACATTGGGAAGGTCATCCGTCATTAGGGTAAAGTTACCCTGACACATCGTAATGCCATTAACAGCACTGGGAACCAAATCGACTAAACGCTGAAAATTCTCGATACTCCGCATAATTCGACCCAAGCCACGTATAGGCGAAATCGGAGGGTCATCTGGATGCATTGCCAATTTCACATGAGCTTCTTCCGCCACTGGTACCACGCATTCAAGAAAATACTTCAAATTATCCCATAACTGCTCCTCGGTTACAGTTCCATACTCTGTATCAGCTTGTCTAGGCATTTGTTGGTGATCATAACCAGTGACTAATGCTCCGCCCCGTGAGGGAATATCTTGGGAAGTTCTTAACCAATTAAAAACAGGCATCCACTCGTAACACCAAACAGGAATTTCAAGCCTCCCCATATTTCGGATCAGCTGACACACAGAATCAATGTCTTCATCACGTCCTGGCAAACCAAGTTTAGCTTTGTTAAGTGGAGGGCGACTTTCGATGACAGCCAGTTCAAACCCGGAATCCTGATAGCTTTTTTTAACGCCTGCTAGTGAATTATATCCCCAAGGAAGGTCCTCAGGGTCTAGGTTCTCTGTGCCTCGACTGAAATCCATGGCACCAACTACGTGATTAATACCACACTGTTTAACCATTGTCCATAATGCTGATGGATGTGGTGATAGCATTTCGGCGACTTCAATCATTATTAACTCCCTTTAAAACATGACATTTTATTCCTAAAAAGCTAAATCCTTCTCTTCTAAAAAATTTTAGAAGAATTAGTTATGTTAATTGACGTCATTTCCTCGATAGATTCGCTGGCCGCGAACCAAAACACGTTTAGAATTGTCAACCGGCAACAGTTCATCGACGCTATGGTAGCCTAACGTCATACTCATACGTGTGCCATCGGTCTGATTCCTACCAGCAGAATGAATAATCATACTGTCGATTGCCAGCATCTCTCCTGCTAACATAGGTACCGGAATACACTGTTCTCGCACAATTTTATTTAGATGCTCTTGGTCAGCAAAGTTGAGTAGATCGGATAAATGATGCGACCCAGGAACAACATGAGTACAACCGTTTTCCACGCTAGTATCCTCCAAATAAACCAATACGGTGACTATTGTGCGATACCAATGCATCACATCACGATGAGGTTCTAAGGAATGTGTTGAACTTCGGTCACGAAGATAGACATGATTATGACGATTAAGAACAAATTCAATATTAGAACCTAATAGTTTCTCCAGTGGGTCAAGGATCTCATCAGACGCTATTGACTCTCGGAAGACACTCCCTCTCGACCAAAGATTGGAAATACGTATAATTCGATCGTTTTGACGGACAACTGGCTCTATAGCTTGGTCTATATTTTGTAAAATTACGGTTTTTAAAGCTCTAACTTTCTCTAGTGAAAACTGGGTTGGCAACTTGACAAATCCATTGTGGCGAAACAATTGAACTTCCTGCGGAAATAGGCTTGCTGACACTTGGTTACCACCTTCAAGAAGAATTCAACAAATTAAAATTACCAACTTAGGCTCAGGATCTAGCATTAATTAGATATGTTTGCCCGGATACAACCGATTCATAAAAACTGACCCTGCCAGTATAACTGATTTTTCAATCGGGTTAAAGACTTTCAGGTCCACATTGATTGATACTGACACCACTACTATTTTTCCTGCTTCCTGTATTGCCAAAGATCAAAAAAAGTCCTAAATAAAAATGATGAAGAGATTATCTGCAGTATTCAATCTAGATTTAGAACCTTTCACGCGTACAGACCAAAATCCACACAATATACTAACGTTATAGTGTTCATTTCAAACGAAGAAAAACGAAAGGCCACCCAAAGTAAAACTCTCACTAAAACCATTCTAAATTATAGTTTACTAACTGATAAACCTAAATATAAATATGTAGGGTGTTGTAAAATTAATAAGAAATAACATGATAAATAATGTAGTATATGGGGATTATTGGAGGGCAAAATCACTCATATTTATTGATATATAGGGTTAACCAATTCATGGAAAAGGTTGCTGTATTCGTTGATGTTCAAAATATTTATTATACTGTTAGACAATGCTACAATTGCCATTTTAACTACAATGCCTTCTGGGCAGAAGCAACGTCAGGCAGAGAAATTGTGAAGGCGATTGCTTATGCTGTTGATAGAGGCGATGAGAAGCAAAGACAATTTCAGAATATACTTAGAGGCATTGGTTTCGAGGTAAANCTAAAACCNTTTATTCAGAGAAATGACGGTTCCTCCAAGGGAGATTGGGATGTTGGGATTACACTGGATATAATGGAATATGCGGAGCAGTCAAATGTGGTTGTGTTGGCATCCGGAGATGGTGATTTTGATTTGTTACTAAATAAAATACGAACTGACTTTGGNGTTTCAGCTGAAGTTTATGGTGTAACNNGACTNACNGCTATGTCATTAATGAATTCAGCCTCAAAATTTGTACCAATTAAAGANAANNTGCTATTAAAAACNAAGTAGCGATCTAATAGCANTTACACATCTCTNTNTAGTTAAGNCANTANCTCNGATAAATATTTTGAAAGAAAAGTAATTATGGAATATCGCAGATTTGGAAAAACAGATATGCAATTAAGCGTTATGGGACTTGGAGGGCTACTTGCTCACTATGAGGGTGTTTGCGGTCACCCGTCATCCGAAGAGAAAGGCAAAATTTACCTCAGGGCAGCTGAATTAGGGATAAATCTGTTTGATACAGGATATGGCGATGAAGTTCACATCCCTAACGAACTAAAGGGAACAGACACCAATTATCACTTTTCGCTAAAAGTTGGTGCGCCGAAGCCTGACGATCTGGAAGATCTGATTGATAAACAATTGAAACTCCTCTGTCGAGATACGATTGATATTCTTCGAGTACATTATTATGCCTATAAAGGGGACAATCAACTTGCCAATCGGATTGTAGACCTGAAACAGGCAGGTAAGGTGCGATCGCTTTGTATGATTCGCCACACTCTAGCTGATCAGAAAGCTTATGCTAAACATGGTCCCGAACCGGATTCTGATGCAGATTTGGTTATTTACAATTACGTCTGTCGGTGGCAGGAAACTGGACTTGAACAATCTGACAAAATGGGACAAGGCGTCTTAATTATGAAAGCATTGGGCGGACAATGGATAAGTTGGCTTGACAAAACACAAACAGATTGGCAGAAAACTACCCCAGACGAAATTATTGGCTTATCACCACGTGGAGAGGGGATAAGCTCAGAACTGGGCTTGATTTATCCCATAGTAGCAGGACCTTGGCATGAACTGTCAGAATCGGNAGAAACGGGAGTGCCAACAAGTAAGGCTTTAAGTTGGGTGTTGAAAAACAAGGCTGTGAGCAGTGTGCTGGTTGCAGTTGCCAGCGTTGATGAATTAGAGGAAACTCTCGCTGCAAAATAAGAGCATAATTTTTCTATCAACTGTATGATATTATTGAATTGCAATGTATCATTAATTAGATTAATAACAAAATAACAGTGAAAGAAGAAAAAACGTGAAAGCATTTGGATTAACAATTAACTTGCGAGAAGACCCGCAGATAATTGAAGAATATAAAGAATACCATCGAGCCGTTTGGCCTGAAGTGGAACAGGCCTTGAAAACGGTTGGGGTTACTTCGATGAAAATTTTCCTACTCGGGAGAAGACTGTTTATGTATATTGAGACCACAGATAATTTTGTCGTCGATCGGGACTTTTCTAAGTACTTGGAGCAACACCCAAAATGTGCGGAATGGGATGCACACATGCGGACGTATCAGGAGAAACTCCCTGAAGCCATAGAAGATGAATGGTGGGCGATGATGGAACAAGTTTACGAACTAAAGGATCAATAAGGTCACTATGCCGACAGAATTAGAAGACTATCTTTTTGATCTACGTGGCTACTTGGTACTTGAAAAGGCAGTCAGTACAGATCATGTGCGTCAACTCAATACCGATCTTGATCCATACGTTTCGATGAAATTGGGGGAATGGCGCCAAAACGTACATCGTCTAAAAGAGCACGAAATCCATAATATTATTGAAATTAGCGAATCGTTTGAGCAGTTAATAGATCTCCCATCGTGGTTAGATCATATCAACCGGTATGTTGGCAGTGACGGCCTTTTTATTGACGAGGCATTTGTCAACGTACGTGGTAAAGGCGGNGAAACGCGGTTGCATTCTGGTGCACACAAACGCCGGGTTCGAACACAATTTCGCTTTCATAACAATGAATTCCGTTGTGGTCAGATTGTATTNCTACTAGCTTTAACAGATATTTCTCTAGGCGATGGTGGGACTATGGTTATTCCGGGTAGCCACAAATCGAGCCTGATTCATCCTGCCTTCAACGATGAGAGCAGTCGAAACGGATCTGCAGAGGGTATCGAAGGCGCTATCGAAGTCCATATGGAAGCTGGCGATGCCTTATTGTTTGTTGATTGCATTGCGCATGGGTCAGCAAAACGACGAAATGATGGTGATCGCCGCGTAGCTATCTACCGATACGGACCACATTGGGGACATAGCCGNTATGGCTACGAACCATCTGCCTCATTACTNAAAAGGCTGACACANGAACGCCGTAAAATTATCCAACCGCTAGCTCCAAGACGTAATTCTGCCCATTCAATNTATCAATTCAATTGAATGGGCCTTTAAAGTATGTCAAACCAAGCCNATAGTAAACCGAACATTGTCCTGATCCTTGCGGATGACCTGGGTTACCGAGACCTTGGTTGCTATGGTAGTACGGCAATCCAAACCCCTAACTTAGATCAATTGGCCAGCGAAGGCATTCGTTTNACCCAAAGCTATTCAGGTTGCCCAGTTTGTGCCCCATCCAGAAGTGTTCTGATGACGGGCAATCACGCTGGACATACTTCTGTCCGTGGTAACAGTGGAGGTATTCCACTACANGGTAGTGATGTCACTTTAGCTGCTTTGCTAAACTCAGCTGGTTATACTTGTGGTGGATTCGGCAAATGGGGTTTAGGCGATNTTGGTACAACAGGCGTCCCAGAAAGACATGGTTTTAACACTTTTTTTGGTTATTATCATCAAGTACATGCACACACTTANTATCCATCTTATCTGTGGAGAAATAGTGAAAAGATTGAGTTGCCAGGTAATAATGACGGTGATGCAGGCAAAATCTATTCACACTACCGTATTTTTGAGGAAACCTGCAATTTTATCCGTAAAAACAGTAACCAACCATTCTTCTGTTACGCGCCCTGGACACTTCCACATGGGCGGTATACCATTCCAGAGGAGGATCCAGTTTGGAAAGTCTACCAAGACAAACAATGGTCAAATTCGGCTAAGGTTGCAGCAGCCATGATTTCGCTTTTTGACCGTCATGTTGGTCAGTTGCTACAATTACTGCAAGCGTTAGACCTAGATGATAATACTATCATCATGGTAAGTTCCGATCATGGTGCTGGTTTTCGGTTTGAAGGAGAACTCGACTCCTGCCAACCACTTCGAGGCCAAAAGCGAACCATGTACGAAGGTGGTATCCGAGTGCCAACTATAGTACGTTGGAACAATCAGATACCACAAAATCAGGTGAGTGATCATCCATGGTATTTTCCTGACATCATGCCGACACTGCTTGACTTAGCTGACCTGCCTGTTCCAAAAGGTCTCGATGGCATTTCAATCACACCAACGCTGAAAAACCGAGGCGAGCAAAAAAAACACGATCATCTATACTGGGCTTTACCCTTGTATGATTTTGGGAAACGGGAATTCAAACCAGAGGGGTTGATGGAAGCTGTGCGAAAAGACAATTGGAAAGCTGTCCGTCCATTAACTAATGCACCGATTGAATTATACAATTTATCACATGACATCAGTGAGGAACATAACGTAGCAGATCAATGGCCTAACATCATTGGGCAAATGAATTCACTTTTACGTCAGGCTAGAACGGCGGGACACCCGCAAATTGAGCCCAAAATGCCGGAAGGCAAACGGTACCGATAAACGGAGAAGTTATATGTCTATTCATAAAATTGTAGAGCCAGTTATGTTTAACAAAGATCTTGGCCAACCGCTTGACCTCAATAGCATCAATTTCACTCAGAAAAACGCTGATGGCAAACCTGTTATAGCCATGACAACTGAGCAGAAATATGTTTTTGATGCCAAAGGTTGGGTCATGATTCCTAATGTGCTAACAGAATTAGAAGTTAGTGAAATGCGTGATTTCTGTTACCAGTTGAAACAAGNCCCCAACTCCATCCCTGNACCTGAACGCTCAACNTATGGTGGCCCGTTGCAAGCTTTGATGGATCATCCAGTTGTAGTAGGTATGGCTAACGAATTTTTGGCCTCTCCATATCTTTGCAGTCAAGAATGCTACGGTTTTCGCATGGAAATGAGTTTCTTAGCTTTACGTTCGANCGAAGACAAAGAACCAACAAAATTTTCACCACACAACGGCAACGCCATGTGGCGTATGCCAGGNGATTGCCACGAATATCGCTGTATACCTGGAAAAGCTTATAGTGGTCTCACCCGTGTAGTATGGGAACTNGAAAGTGTAGAGGCAGGCGATGGAGGAACCGTTTTTATTACGGGCAGTCACAAATCTGCTTTTACTGCACCAGAGTCAGCCTATAAACATGGCTCGTCATTGTGGGAGACCTATTCCTGNCCAGCTGGATCGGTCATTATTTTTACTGAAGCAACCACACATAGTGGTCAACCTTGGACCAATCCAGAACGAGATCGGGTGGCGATTTTCAACGCTTATAACTCGATCGATCGACGGTGGACAAAATCCCAACCTCATCCTGACTACCTAGCCTCCATGCCACCTAAACGCCAAAGCCTGTTTCGAGACGCTTACGTCAAAGGTAATGTAACAGGGAAGCCCTTTACCATGTAAATTATAAACATCCTACCAATGGAAGTACGAATTCGTTCATCAAGGCAAGGTGATTGTTTTTTTAATGCATCTTAAATTTAAATAAACCTTTTAGGTTTATAGGAGCATGGAAGGGAATTATGCGGAGTTGGAACAGAGACTTTTGTTTCCTAGCTTTTGCTGTCTTCTGCGTAGGTATGTTCTTTGGCATCTACTTTGCCTTATTTTTCAACTTCATCGAAAATCGGTTTGCAATTGAGGCGCATGAACTTGGTTACATGGAAGCATTACGAGAAGTTCCTGGATTTCTTAATGCACTTTTTATCGCAATTATGGTTTATTTTGCACCACCAACGATCGGCGGAATATCGCTAGTCGTTATGGGTATGGGTATGGCCGCTTACTCCCA
This sequence comes from Candidatus Poribacteria bacterium, assembly GCA_002697225.1. Next base: position 1,241 of record NZUQ01000162.1, on the reverse strand, counting down.
CATAGGCGGATTTGGAGGGCTACTATTCTTTTCCCTTGTTTGGAGTGTAGGATTTCATGCTTGGGTTCCATTACGTAGCCTAATGGCAATTACCTATTCAGAAAGCGATGAAAAAGGGAAACCAATTGGTCAGCTAAGAAGTGTGGAGAGCTGCGCTATGTTAGGCGCAATCACGCTGTGTATGTTCTGTGTGGAGGTTCTGGAATTTGAAGGGCTTTTTCTAATTGGAGGTGGGATTGTCACTATCGGCGGTATTGTTCTGATGTTTTCCTCACGTCAGCTACGAATCAAAGACGAAAATCGGTTTGTTATACGAAAACGTTACTGGCTTTTCTATTTGCTGTCATTTCTGCAGGGATGCCGTAAACAGATCTTCATCACTTTCGCAATTTTTGCACTTGTTAAAGTATATGGAACTAATAGAGATATGATCATTAAGCTGATACTGATTAATCAAATTATCATCTTTATCTTTTCTCCAATCATGGGACAATTAATAGACAAACTTGGGGAGCGTATAATGTTAAGTGCAAGTTATCTTGGGCTAGCCTTGGTTTTCATTGGATATGCAACGCTGAAAAATATCAACTATCTATACGTTCTTTATTGCATTGACAATTTTCTGTTTGTTGGTGGTATTGCTTTAACGACCTACCTAAACAAAATTACCACTCCGAAAGATCTGAAACCAACACTCGCTATGGGAGTAACTATGAACCATATCGCAGCTGTTACTTCACCTTTGATTGGCGGCTTGATATGGATGAAGTTCGGTTACCAAATTATCTTCATTAGCGGCGCTGCATTTGCCTTGATTTCCCTCGTTTTCACCCAGTGGCTGAGAATACAACCTGTTGTTTTCGAAACGAAACCAGAATTTGCTGATTAGGAAAGGAAATTGGGATACTCAATTTTGTTGAAGATAGCACGAGAAATGCATCACCTTAATCATCTTGACAAGTTTCTAGTTTGCAGGATACCTACTCCTATCAGAAGACTCAGGTTACATCTACAGATCAAACGAGAACCAACTACAACCAATACTGACAAAACAACCGGAAAGTGCCTAATTGAATTTCATATTTAAACATAAATGCCACAAAAATTACCACTAATCAAGAATACCGGAAATAATTAATAGCAATCCTAATATTGAAATGACACCAAAACTCACGCTGAAGTCAATTATTCAGTTAAATTATTTCGAATAGAAATCTGATTCTTAAACTTGGTTTGATTGA
>NZUQ01000161.1 GCA_002697225.1 Candidatus Poribacteria bacterium | reverse complement strand
AATAACTATAAGTTAAGGCCACTCCGAAATAAACATGATCTGAGCCGAGTGATTTGGTGTTGTACATCGCCTCCCCCCAGTAGTTTGCCGTCTTATGTTTATAGCTCATTTTCCCAGCGAAATTGCCGCCAATGAAGGGAGAAAGTTTCAAGGCTGCCCCGAGATAAAACCGCATTCCTATTTCACCACCAATTACGGCATTAACATACCGCCCTTCAAGATTATTGTCACTTAAATCATACCAGCCAAGATTATATTGTGAAGAGTGGATTGATGCATAACCTAGTTGCGCCCCCACGTAGAGATCAAACTGATTGAGCTTTTCCAGAAGATTAAATTGACCAATCAAACAAAATCGCGAAAAAGAAATTTCAAACTCATTAGTGGATGAATCTTTGCCGAGGTAAGTTTCAAATTTCTGATTTGCATGCCAAGAAGATCCCATTGCTGTACTGACTTCCAAGCCTAGTTCCCATCGATTGAACTTAGACGTATAGCGAAAATTTGTCACGTTCCCTGTTTCAGCATTGATCTCACTCCAGTTCTGCCACTGCATACAGGTACCAATACTAAAATTCATGGAGTCAAGTTTCCACGGGCTTTTTTTGTTCAGCAGGTGTTCAGTAATCTGGTCATACATATGGCCATGCACATACGTGCGCTGACCTCGGAACACCACTACCTCTTTTTGATATGGTGTATAACCATCTTTGTCAATTTTAATTTTGAGGATACCATCTGTTACGTCCAGTGATTTAATTGGCGTTTTCCCAACCATGTGACCATTTACATTTACATCAGCATTAGTTGGTTCGGAGGTAATAGTGATAGTGGAGTCGTAATAGTGAATTAATGTATTAGCAAAGGCTCTAACTTGCTTTTCAATACTTTCAAGTAAACCTGATCCAAACTTCCCTTCAAATTGGTCGTTAAAATAGATCCTTCCGGATGAAAAATCAACAAGATGCAGTTTGACAAAGATTTCTTGTCCGGTCTGTTCCAAACTGCCGGCGACAAAACCATCAAAGCCCGTCTGACGCCGAATCTGCAGAAGCTGAACTTTATCCAAACGCAGCATCTGATTAAGATCCTGAAAGGTGCTCTCAATTTTGCTATCAGCACTGTAAATCTTAATCTCAGGAAATGATAGAAGTTGATTATTGATGGCGGATACTATAGACTCAGAAAGATATGCTAACTGTCCTGAAGAAACAGTGAATTGAGCATTATAAACGCTGACACCCTTCTCCCCATCAGCCAGACTAACATGGGCCAAAACTATCAGAGGAACTATAAAAGCGAGTCTATTGAAACTCATTTCAGATATGGAGGAAAATCTATCACAAAAATACTTTTACAAGGGAGTTTCACCCTTGAGTCGCTTAATATGGTTAACCGTAGATGGAATGAGATACTACTAACTACTAAAGTGATTGTCCGATCTATTATAGAGGAATTAAAAAAACGATATCTATATTAAGAATTAATCTTGATGAATCCTTTAGCAGCGAGTCGTTGAACTAAATCAACGATCGCCTTCTGTGCAGTTGAAGCAGTTTGTTTTTCGGTAAAACTGAGCTCACTAAACTTCGATTTGATGGCGTCTGCCGATTCTTGATCCATGGCCTCGAAAAACTTATTCTGGACTTCTAGAGGAACGTTGTGGAGAGCCACAGAAAGCGTAGGCATTCCAAGATAATTTATAATTGTTCCGATTGCATCACCATCAAGCTTTGTCAAGTCATCAAATGGGAAGAGGGTTTGATTAATTTCAGTTACAAGATCCTCATTCTTTGCTTCCAGTGACTCAAGCAAATTTCCTCGATTTTCTTGCGACATGTCCGATAACATACTTATCAGGTTCGTTTTCCCATCTCCAAAGGCAACTGTTTTTTCTGCAGCCTCCGTGATTTTCTCAATGATTCGATGTGTTATCGCCTTTACCTCGTCAATGTCAGCCATCTCAATTTCCACCACATTTTCTGCCACAACAGCTTGTTTCTCTAGAGGAAGCGCAAGCAAAATTTCAGATGCATGCTTAGCAAGTTCTTCCGAAGTATGGTGGAGAGTTAGCAGGAAAACGGCCAGATCGGCTGCCTGCTCTTCTGCAATTGACCGAAATGCAACTTGCGAATTGGTTGTCGCTAGAACATCGCAAATCTCTTTTATGGCCGCTTGATCTAAAATTGGTCTAGATAATTTCGATTCTATGTTCACCTGAAACAATTTCTCCAATTAAAAAGGGTGTCTCTCCAAAATCTTCCAGAAATACCATCGCACCATCTACGTGATCTCTAGGCACCACAATTACCAACCCAATGCCCATATTAAACACACGGAACATCTCTTCCTGCGATACATTTCCTTCTACTTGTAAGAAAGAGAAAATAGGAGGCACACACCAACTGTTCGTTCTGATTACAGCTTGGCAATTTTTGGGGAGGATACGAATCAGATTGTCTGGNAAACCACCACCTGTGATGTGGGCGAGACCTTTGACCTCACAGTGTTTGCGCAAATCTAAAACAGCCTTGACGTAACTCTTATGATTTCTGAGTAACTCATCACCAATTGTCGTACCGAGTTCAGGTATGTGTCGATCTACTTCATAACCACAATGCTCAAAGACAATCTTCCGAGCCAACGAAAACCCATTCGTATGCAACCCCATCGAGGAAAGACCGATTAGCAGATCTCCTACCTCAATCCGGTTGCCAGTAATCACTTGATCTCTTTCAACAACACCAACAATGGTTCCGACGAGATCGTACTCTCCATCGTTGTAAAACCCAGGCAATTCAGCCGTTTCACCACCAATTAAAGCACACCCAATTTCCAAGCACCCTTTCGCTAGGCCATTTACNATTTCGGAAGTAACTTCAGGAGAGAGCTTACCCGTACCAATATAGTCTAGAAAAAAAAGCGGNTCTGCTCCTTGCACCACAATATCGTTGCCACAATGCGAAACTAGATCAAAACCCGTAGTGTCATAACGCCCAGTCATAAAAGCTAACTTAAGTTTGGTTCCAACACTGTCAGTACTAGAAACCAAAACGGGCTGATTGTAATCACCAAGTTGAAAAAGACCACCAAAGCTACCAACATGGCTTAGAACTTCCGGCCGATAGGTCGATTCAATCGTTGATTTGATGCTGTTCATGGCTATTTCGTTAGCATCAAACGAAACACCCGCACTAGCATAAGTCAACTCTGCTTTAGACATCTGAACGGTNAGCTTCCGNNTTATTCTTTAAGCGTTGGTTAAATTTTTCCAGTTGACGNCGACTAATTGCCTTCAAAATTTCATCCATCTTAAACACAACACAAAATGAGCTTATAACCATAATTCCNAATGTAATATAGAAAGCTATATTTTCATTAGNAACTAGAACAAGCACTTTCTGAAGTACAAANGCCNTAATTGACATAACCAAGATAACACAGAATACATACCNACCTTGCGGAGTGTGAATATCCCTAACAGCACTTCTGAACGAAAGTGAAGATTTGGTATTGCGAACAGNTCTTAAATTCTGACGTTGCATAGAATGAAAATTAATTATCTTAGTCGTTTTTCAACAAATAAAACATGTTTGCGAACTTTAGGATCGTACTTTTTCCGCTCAATTTTATCTTGTGACCTAGTTGGTTTTGTCGTAATGTAGAAATAACCAGTCCCAGCAGTACTTTCAAGTTTAATCTTTTCCCGCCCTGCTCTCGCCATGTCCGAGTTCCTTTAAATATGAAATTATTTTCATTGTCTCCCAAAGAATTGCCAAAATAGCTTCAAAGACAACGCAGTGAGTAATTGTACCATATAAATATGCGCTTAAACAATAACGTTGAGTTTACTGAAGACCTCTTGTACAGCAACCAAATAGCCAATCCAACACAGCCTTCCCATCTTTGGTAAGCCACGGTATCAAAGCCTAACCGTTTCCATTAATACTAGTAATATTCATGGGATTTGCATCTAACATAATATCTATTTCCCAATTTCTACCATTGCGCGTAAATTTATTTTTTAATTCGGTTTGGCAACTTCGCATAAGACACAACCTAATTTGATGTAGAACTGCAATTAGCTCTTTGNAATCCNAAAAAATCNCNTCNCCTTGAAACTGTTTCTCCAATTGCATCGTATATCTAGTTGTAATCCCAATATTCACATTATATTCACAGTAACAGGAGAAACAATAAATGATAGGTCCTCCACCAAATAATCGACTATACTATATCCAAAATGGATCTTACCTCCAATTCCAAGTGCTTGCAACCTATGATCAAATACAAGAGCAATTAGGCAAACCAAACATTGATGATGATATGTCAAAAGTACGNGTAAGCTGGGCCGTGCGACATCAAGATGGCAGNAAACTCGCCATNTGGGATTATAACCAGTTTAAAGTCCCTTTAGAAAACATAATGTCATGGANTGCTTGGGGGGATATGACTTTAGCCAACGATTTGTTTATATAAAAATTAATACGGTATTCTAGTAATATTCCATCAATTTATGAATGGGAAGAAGGTTTCTTATTTATCTCACTCAGCCANAANTTCCTCTCATACGTTTCTATTAAAGGATTTCTGGCNGACNCAAAACCACGCTCATTAATCTACAATAAGCTCTCTCTTCCCACCACCACAGATTTATCCAGCCTTTATAGATCCAAAACAGTCACCAGTCTTGCCNTATTCTCTCAATTTTTTATCCTATATCAAGAAATAACGGACTGATGATGAGTAGAGGAAACAATAGGCCAATTTGGTCGCCTCGCTAGAGAATAAATTGATCTTGGTTGCTAGCACACACCAACCGAATGTAGGCTATGTTNATAACTATCATAACCNACATTTGGATCTCTGACAGCTCCTTACAATTGTAGAATTGCCCTAGCCTGTAAGAAAATGAAGAGCTAAATTCTTTCCGTGGGATTAGCAGCTAGCTAGACNTGCGGCTGTTTATCATCCCTCTCTTTTCTTACAAACCAAGCACTCACTACCGAAAATAAGAAATTAGGCCTTTGCAAACTAATACCGTCGGGTGGAAATCCTAGCAAAAGAACCTGCCAATTTTTGGTCTTGTTGGGTGAAATTAAATCAGTCAGAATAATACAACAAGACAGGCATCCAAAAATATGGTTATCTTAGTCCGTTCGATGGACCGAATGCCCTCTTGGGTTTTCAAATGCATCAACCCAAAGGTGACACCACTCATTATAATTGGTCAACACACTATCCGGGTTACTTTGACTCCGTACGATAAAATCTGGGTTTGATGTTCGTCCTGTATGCTGACCTGTTGGTTGATAACGTAAGTCAAGTGACCAACGGCAGTAATCAGACTGGTTAGGAACAGAACAGTGAGGTGTAAACCGGCTAATAAATACAACGTCACCACGGTCACATTCCAAGAAGACTGGATCAATCTCAGGCATTAAGTCAGGCACAATCATAGTACCTCCTTCTTTCTGATGCCGCAAGTAACCCATTTTAGAAACCCTAGGCAAAACCTGTAGACAACCTCGTTCAATNGTGCTTTTGCTAAGTGGTAACCAACAAGTAACAACATTTGATCCTTCNGCTTCCTTCATCATTACAGCGGCGTCTTGATGCCAAGGAACCCCATGCGACCAGCTACTACTACCATAATCCGATGGTGGTTTAGCACGGACGTGCTGTATCGGATTACAGGTAATCTCAGGCCCAACCAGTGACTCAACTGCATCTAGAAAATTAGAATTACCTAAAAACGCAAACATAGCAGGAGAACGCATNTGCATAATGTCCATGCCNTTNCCAATTTCCGCACATTGTTTGAGCANTAAACCATACCGCANATCAAAAGGNGCATCCGNATGTAAGTCAGTAATTTTATCTTGATCATATAATTCANGAGCTTGANTATCAATAAAAGCTCCNAATTCATCAATTACAGGTTTTGTATCACTAGGACTCAGGACATCTTTGATTAAGACAAAACCTTGTGTGTTGTATGCGTCAATTTCTTCAATCGTTAATGCCATATTACGACCTCTTTATTAATTGATAAAAACTACCAGTCCATAATATCATGCTAGGAAAGCAATTTCTTCCCTAGGCATTTTGTGATAGCGACCGTTTTCGTCGATTTTTATAATCAATTTCATACAAGACCTCTGCTGATTTGCCTAAAGGGTGCTTATCAGCGCCCGCGACTTCCAGATATTTGCGAGTTTTATCGTTTAGAACTCCGTAGAAGGCGCGGACTTCTTCGTCTGGGTGATCCCAGAAATCAACAGGTATCAGAGAATCATTGGCCATATGTGGTCGATTTCGATGTCCATAATAAATCTGAGCGGTTTTTCGTTCTTTCTTGGTTACACGTACAGTCGCGGTATGTAGGACGGAAAAATTACACAAAATAGCTGTTCCCGCTTGGCCATATAGATTGTGGACACCTCCTCGTTCCAACTGAGCCTCTTTTTCTAAGATCGGTTGGCCAACTGATTCAGGAGAGATGGAGAAACAATGGGTTGTTTCGTCCACATCAGACAGATAAACCACCAGTTGAATATTCCTTATCCGCAATGGGTGTTCCATTAGGTGCTTTCCTCCATGAACATCACCNTCNCGATGCCAAACACAATGTCTTGGCTCACCAACATAGGCCGCCATGTGTCTTATACCAATCTCCGAAAAACAGATGCGGTCNCCCATCAAGTTGTNTAGGGNNTCCATAACTTTAGGATGTCGGATCAANCTATCAAATTCGGGAGTACTAACAAGCACATCATAATTNGCCGTTTGATGATGGTGTCCATAATGAAACCAAAANCNTTTNTTTTCATCACGATCCCGATCATAGAGACGCAAGTAAAATTCTAACTCTTCATCAGTTAGAATTCTCCCTAAAGGAAGATACCCGCTTTGCTGAAAAAATTGATAGTCTTCTGCTTTCATTTCCTATTAAAATTCTATATCATTTTGGATCCGATCTTAGCAAAGAGATCCCATCAATAAAAAAACTCCGTGGACAACTCTTCCAGATATTAAACTGACTCAGAACTATTCCTTATCTTCATCAAGTACAATACTAGGTCTTCCTCCAATGGAAGGAGGAGCTAACATTAGCTCTTGTCTCTCTGACAATTCTTCGTAGTCATTGAGACTATAGTAATTTCCGGACCAAGCAGAATGTCCCGGACTGTATTTATAGAGTAAAGAACGTCGNTCGCCTTCGGCTGTCCAGGGCATCGTACCATGTATTAGCGCCTCGGTAAAGAACACAACGTCACCAACTTCAACTTCCGGTTGAACCACATAATGAACCTGACGCTTAAAACGACGGACGTCATCAGGCAAATTACGGAGAAAATTGCTTTTGTGACTTCCAGGAATACAGGCAAAACCGCCATCACCAGATTTTACAGGAGCCAGATTATAGGCTATCACACACAAACCGTTACGAATTACTCCATCTCGGCACTTGTACCAATGGTCTCCCTCATTACCTCCCGGTCTACCACCATCCTCCCCGCCATGAAGACCACCTCCCGAACTGCCATTTTGCATAAAAATAGCGTAGTCATGATCTAGCCGGACACTTGGACCAATTAGCTCAATCAAATAGGGTAGAATTTTGGGATGATCAATCAATTTGTTAAAAAGCTTCCCCCAACGACTTGGTGGACCACTTCTGCCCCCATTGTCGATGATCTGGTTCATTTCCATAATTTCGTCTTCTGTCAGGACGTTTTTAATCACCAAGTACCCTTCCAAGTCAACTATAAATTTTTCCTCGTTCGTCAATCTACACCTCACTATCTTTCTGCCAAACTAGAGGGAAAACATCTCCAACGAGTTTGTCACCATGAGAAACCGTGACAAACGGCTTCATCAGGTGGCCACCGGTTTCATCATAGACCGTATTTTCAGTCATGTAGTGATTCGCAATAGCACGCCGTTTGCGATCGCTGGTGTTCTGATGGGAGCCATGTACAGTCAAAGCATGATGATAATGGACATAACCTTTTTTAACAGGTCGCAAAACAACATGAAGTTCCTGATTTTCGAACGATTTAGGNACNTCTTGAAAAGACGTCATCTGAGACCTTATCTGGTGCAAGAAATGTCCGCAAACGCCCCATTTATGTGACCCTTGAATCATACTCATACAACCNTTCGATTCATCAACATCATCTAACGCGACCCAAGACGAAATTTGTGTTGTCTTCGGTGCAATATTGGGCCAAGCAGGAGAATCCTGGTGCCAACCGGTGATACCACCGACCCCCGACGGCTTATACTGAACCTGATCATGCCAGACNCGTAGTTCCTCAGCATTCAGTAATTGCGCAACNTCTTCAACAATTANGGGGTGAAAGGTTAAAGCACGAAAAGTCTCGCTAGCTTGCCANATATTGACAATTTGCCAAACCGGAGTATCCGGGTTACCACCCAGATTAGCAATGCGCGTTGCTTTTGACTGACTGAGATCTGGTTCCTCNGGTCCTTCAGCAATAANACGATCTAACTCCTCACGGAGTTCTTCCACCTGATCGTCATCTAAAATGCGATCTCCGAGCAAAAAGCCATCCTTCTGAAAATCTTGTATCTGATCCACATTCAACATTGATCTATCCTCATCACTATTATTTGCTTGGTATTTTCTTTCACGAAATNAGCTATTANGCCAGAAATATTTTACCGCGTCAATCTAATCAGTTCAAGCTCTGNAAACCTGATATTCGANATCAAGTNTCTGTCGATATAATCTGCTTTGCAACTACTTGCAAAAGCCATGCGGTTTTTATATACCAANTACAANAAAACATACTAATTACTTCTACACCGATATANCTTGAACCTTNGACTAATCTAGGATAAAGTAACCCGAAANAATAGGAAAACGCGTCAACCAATTCATTTTTCATCTCTCAATTCATCTTCTAAAGAATGCTCAACGAATTTCCAATTCGAATAAGAACAACGAGATCACAGAAAAAAGTCTTCATACACCAAAGTCCTAGTTGGGAACCTNCTAAATCCCTCAACATGTGNNCCCCATCTCTNCCCNGGTTTCTTTAACTCATTGGAGATCGAATAATACTTGACTACCAGGGATTGANCTNTTTTTCAAGGTTAATCAGAGANNNTGNGCNTNGTCNATGCGAACAANTTGTCAATGGCAAACTAAAGACGATTCCAACTGAAAACGACAAACGACAAACGACCTGNTAGCTCGCATAATCGTCCAAATTATTCTTTCGCCAGTTTGGGAGATAACCTTCGGTTTTAGCAAAACCATAAGATGGCCCAATTTGGTTTACACTTGACCAAGGCCATCCTTGTCCGCCAATGATCCGATATTCTTCACCTTTTCCACATAACCAATAAAACATATGAGCAATGTATCTAGCGATGCCGTGATGACCATAATGAGCCTTCTGAAAGTCAAAGTCTGGTTCAACAATCCAATCTCTTTGAGGAGAAACTGTACGCCAATAATCGTATTTTAGCATGTGGCGTGTTCCTGTAGCAGTCGATTCACCTTTGCGATGCAAGATGCTTTGGGAGTGAATGGAAAGCGTTCCCGCTGGACCAGCGGCAGAGACACCTTTATCTTCCATTTCCCGGTGTGTACGAGTAACATGAGACCCAGGCACAACTTCAGTTGGCCCCATTTCCTCTGGAGTATCTTGAGGATAGTAAAATACCTCTAAGAAATTGAGTTCAGGTCCAAATATATGATCCGCGTCATGGTGCCANCCTTGGGCAGGNGAAGGGCATTCAGTCGTATGCTTGCTCACCAGAACGGGTAACCCGACGTTTTTACCAAGTAATGAGCGCAGTGCGCCTGCCAATTGCGAATTGAGCAGAACATTTTCGATGAACCATCCTTCAAGAAGCAATGTACTTGGTTCATGTGAATTGCGAATTCGATCTAGATCCTCGTTTGTAAAACCTTCAGGAACGAAACTCGGATTAGAAGGCACCTCACCATTTAGATAGGCACATGTAAGTTGATTAGTTTCATTATCAACAACACCTTCTAGAACTAGAAAACCATTATGACAAAATTCTAATACCTGCGAATCGGTTAGGTTTGGATTACAATCAAATGACCTATCTACTTCGTTATGCTTTATCATAGGACTCCTCAACCATATTTATTCTAAAACCTAAGAAAACAACGCTGATAATCTAGCATAGTACTAAAAAAACGAAACACAAGTTTAATATGCCTCCAAGTTACACAATATAAATACGCCNATCTATCTATAACATTCTCATTAGTTATCCTTCTGTTTAGAAAGCGATAGTTATTTTCTTTAATTGGTGAATATACCTTTTTGGGTAATTGGAACAACTATCTCTAAATGCTAAAGGTAGCAAATTATTTGTGTAAAACCAATTAACATCACAGGCCAAAAACAAGATCTCATTGNACCAATCTACCATATTCTAAATTGGTGATTCCTACTAAATTTTGCCACAATCGACAACAATTTCTCATCAAATATTTCATTCTCAATCATTAATGACTCAGTGGGTGTTGACGATTTTTCATTGGGAAACTGACGCGGGCTTTAGTCAATTGTGACTGGTATGCACCAACAATCATCTCTAGGGCGGCTACTGCATCGCTAGCACTCGAAAGGGGTTGACGATTTTNTTCAATTGCCTCAATTAAGTCCACGATTGCCAAATGATTCCCATAATCGAGCGATTTTTCACTTGTCGGTGGTAAATCGCAAATTTCGATCATTTCCCATTGTTGGGATGGATCACCAATTCTCCAACACGGATCCAGACAGATTGCAACTTGATCAGCGCGACCTATATTTGGAGAAATAATGCCTTCACTACCGTAGATCTCCATTCCACCTCGCCCAAACCGATCCTTCCGAGAATCGTAAAAGCCAGTTACGCCACTTTTGAAGGCGAAGTAACTTTCAATACAATCTCCCGCTACAGGCCCAACGGGTTCAGTTGGCACACGAACATGGTCAAGGCCAACCTCTTCTTTAACTTCAGTAACATGAGCACTCATCCAGTCAACATCCCCCACGAGAAAGCGCATCATATTGAAAGTATGCGTTCCAAGAGTTATCATATCTTCTCCCCCACCACGCCCATCCTGTTTCCCATGGGCACGGATCGATTCAACTTGTCCGATTTTCTCATCCTGCAATAGCTGTTTTAGAGCATAAGTGGATGGGAAGTAGACCCCTTGGTGAGAGACGGCAACTTTTAGATCTTTCTGCGCTGCCATGTCAACGATCAGNTCCCCATCTNCTAAAGTTGCCGTCATCGGCTTCTCGCAATATACATGACAATCGGCTTCTAGACAAGCTAACACCACTTCCACATGATTTGTCACCCATCTAGGGCAAACACTGACAATATCTAGATCTTCTCGCTCTAACATCTCACTGTAGTCGGCATAACTCCGCAAGGCATTAGTTTCTTCCACCGCTTTTTGTCGACCAATATGATCGGGATCTGCAACTGCAATAAATTCGACACTTTCTAGGTAACGGTAGGCAAGATGGAGGCCATGTCCGTAGTTGCCTGCGCCAGTGTGTCCGATAGCCCCCGCGCGATAGTGCTTTTGACTCATCATCAAACTCCTTTTTCCAGTAGAATACCCCCTTGAACCCAGCCATTCTACAAGAAGTTGAGAAACATCGCAATTCTATTGTCTGATCTATTTTAAAAAACAAAAAAGGCCAACCGGGATTTCCCGGTTGGCCTGTCTAACTTAGATACGGATCAGTCTTAGGAACTAGCAGCCGCAAATCGCAGTTGAGATTTAGACTTAGATCTTCCCGATGAAGCCTTTTTGCGTCGAGAATGGGTTGACTTTTGCTTCACTTGGTTACGTTGTGTAGGTCTAGGCTTTTGTCTTTCCAGTGAGGTCGGTGTTTGCTTAATCTGCTTTTCTGGCACAGCTTTATCCTCTACTGTAGGACCATCCCAACCTTGGTCAAACTCCGAAGGCGAAATTTGAATACCCATCAACTTTTCAATGCCTTTTAAATAAACGTATTCCTCAGGAGCACAGAAGGCGATTGCAATTCCAGATCTACCTGCCCGTCCAGTACGACCAATCCGATGGAGGTAGCTCTCCGCCTCATTTGGCAAATCGAAATTAAATACGTGGCTCACACCATGAATATCCAGCCCTCTGGCGGCGATGTCAGTGGCAACCAGAATGCGGGTTTCTCCCTGCCGAAAACTCCTGAGAGCTCGGTCACGTGCCGGCTGCGATTTATTACCATGAATCGCTTCAACACTAATTCTAGCTCCGTACAACTGTTGAGCCAAACGGTTAGCACGATGTTTGGTTCTCATGAACACAATCGCTTGTTCAACTTGGGTTTCTCGAATGATCTGAATCAACAAATAACGCTTTTTTTGCTGTTCGACAAACATCACTTCTTGCTGGATTTCCGGAATCACCGATTTTCTGGGCGCAATGTGGAAGCGAAACGGTTGGTCTAAGACTGAATCAGCCAACTTAGCAATGCTCCGCGGCATAGTCGCTGAAAAAAGTAAGTTTTGACGACGTTCTGGTAAGAGCTTGATAATCCTCCGAATATCATTGATAAAACCCATATCGAGCATTCTGTCAGCTTCATCCAAAACGAAGAACTCAACTTGGTTCAGATCAACAAAACCCTGTTCTTGCAAATCCAGTAATCGACCAGGCGTTGCGACTAGAATATCAACACCACGCTTTAGCGCTTGGATCTGCGAACTAGGTCGAACACCACCAAAAATCACCGTCTGACGAATCTTCAGAAACTGACTATAGGCCTCAAAAGAGGTGCCGATCTGTGCTGCCAGTTCACGAGTTGGTGCCAAGACCAAGGCTCGAATATATGGGCGTTTGCTAAGGCTGGGTCGCTCTGAAATATGCTGCAGAATAGGCAGGGCAAAAGCAGCCGTTTTCCCCGTACCAGTTTGGGCACAACCAAGAACATCTCGCCCAGCGAGAAGTGGAGGAATTGTTTCCGCCTGGATTGGGGTTGTCGTGTCGTAGTTACGAGCCGAAACGGCTCGTAAAAGTGGCTCAATTAAATTGAGCTGCGAAAAAGTTTTCAAATGCATTTTCTCCTACATCCAAAGAGAAAACGTCAATCTAAACATATCTGAACAGAAAAAACTTCCATCAAAATCGGTATCCACATTCCCTCTAAGCATAATGTAACATCATAATAATATTGTGCTGAACTTATCAAGATCTAAGTTTGAGAAGCTCACGAAATAATAGCTTAACTAAGCCAAACCCTATTTAGACGCAGAAATACTATTTTGGATTAGCCCTTTTTTAAAATTTATTATTTCATGTTGAAAATAAACCTTAAAACCGAGACAAAGCGGATAGATCCAATTAGCACCATTGATGTAGTAACGTAATCCTGTTACACAAGGATTCTTTTCAAAAACGCGTTCGAAATAACCACCACATTTGACTCAAGGCACCTCAATCCAATGCATAAAAACAAATTATCGGCTACTATATTTAAGTATTGGCTGCATCATAGAGACTGATTCCCGGACAATCACAGTCTAAACTAAACTAGGTTTCAGGATCGAATAGCCGATCATCACATTAAGTGTAGCGTATGATGCTAGAATACTTTCCGCAAAAGATTCAGCTCTCAATTTTTTTGATTAATTCGTTTAATTTTTCATCAATAGCTTCGATTTTGTTGCTCATATCCTGTCTCAAAGAGTCCAACTCTAGATTTTTATTTCCTTCGATCAACGTGTTTTCGCTACTCCTTGTTCTATGTAATTTCTCGATCATACCAGCACTTAAAATCGCAGTGGGCAGCGCTACCAAACCAACACATAGCACTGAAACTAATCCTCCAATAATTTTGCCCAAACCTGTTTTCGGAGTAACTTCTCCATACCCGATAGTTGTTAATGTAATTACTGCCCACCAACATGTTTCAATAATATTTGGGAATTTATCAGGTTGAACCTCGTGTTCAACACTATACATCAAGGACGCAGCCATGATGGTTAACACGAAAGTGAACATGAATGCCGCCAGTAAATCGCTCTTTTTTTCTGTGATGATCTCGCCTAATAAGCCTAGTGACTTCGAATATTTACTTAGCTTAAGAATTCGTAATAATCGTAGGCTACGAAGAAGTCTACCAGTTCGAAGGAACCGGAAATCACCAGTTATCGGTGCAACTAACGACAGATAAAATGGAAGAGTTGCCAGTAAATCAATCAGCCCAGATAATGAAAAGAAATATTTGACGGAAGAATGCACTTTATTTCGAGAATCTGGATATAATAGATCACTGGTCCAAAACCTTAAAACATATTCACTGGAAAAGATGATCACTGCAAACACTTCAAAATAACGGAATTGTTTTCCATATCTTGCAGTAAGATGATCAAATGATTCCAGGACTATCGCCAGAACACTCAATAGTATTAATAGAGAAATAAAGATATCGAAGATTTGAGACTTTATATTTCGTCCATCATCAACACTAATTATTCTGAAAATTGATTTCTTTATATTCATCTTTCTATCTAAACGGCACCTTCTTATGAGAAAGGTGATTTAGTCTTGATACTGCGAATATTTCTTTTATATGTCACTGTGACATATAAAAGAGACAATGATGAAATACGGGTTTGTACGATTATTTCATCCTGCCCAACCCAAGTGTCTGATATAGTTAATAGTTGATATGGTCAATTACTGATCTGTAATAAGTGCTACATATTACCATCTTGGCAACGTTAGAATCCTTCATAATATCTTCACCGTTATAAAACCTTTCTAGGTAGCGATAGGATTTTTCAATTAGTTGTTTGGCAGACTCTTTTTCTTGCGGACTTGATTTTTCATTTGTGTTTTCTTGATCGAGTTGACACCATTCACTAACAATATCCTCCGTAACGTGCTTGTTCTCCAGCACTCTTTCTGATTGTCTTATAAATCTCATAATAGCGGTAATATGAGTTTGGTTCGTTGATATATTATCAGGAACAACTATGTCTTCAAAGGAACCACGTCCTCGTGGTTGTGGCAGCCCCAGTTTCCTTGGGTATGCCCACCAGCATTCACGCACTTGTTTGTCGTACATATTTTCCCATGAAAAGCACTCAACTTCAGCAAATAGTTTGTCAAATTCTCCTTGCCATTCTATTTGAAAAATGGGTTTGATAATTCTTATTTTTGTCATATAAAAGCAGGGTGTTGCAGACAAAATCCATATTTTGCTAATATTATAACACTATTCATATCTGGAAATTTAGAAGTTCGGCTTCTTGCTATGGGTAATTGGGATGGAGCCGACATAGCATAATATTTTTGTCATAGTCGCTTTTAGTGTGCGGATTTTTAGAGTCTATTTCTAATGCGAGAAATGTGCTATAATCTGGAAAAAGATCACTCAGATAGAGAAGTCTGTGTCTTCTATGGAGTTCTGAATGATAAGACACGCAAATATTTGGAAATAGTAGGATATGAAAAAATGTTTCCTACAAGAAGTGAAGCAAATTCTGTATAAAATTAGTGATAAATGCAGATGATAATTATTTATGATATTTGTTCTGGCAAGTCAGTTATTATTGGATTAGCGAATGGTGCTTAATTGAGGGAAACAGCTTAACCGGAGTTGCTTTTGCAGACCATTAAAAGAAGTTCCAATGAGGCATTCCAGCTTACCGAAAATCAGATTTATTCTTTCAAGCAGGAGGGCTACTTAGTTCTTCGAGATTTTCTTAATACGTCGCTTCTTGAAGCGTGGCGGGAACAGTTCTGGAAACAAGCTGGTGGGAGTTTGGAAGATAAAGATAGTTGGCCTGCATGCAAAAATATTGGCAATCTAAAACTAACGCCGGAGTTAGGTGGTTTGCCAGACATAAAATCTATTGTTGAACAACTAGGTGGGGGACAATTCAATGGTGGCGGTTGCGGTGTATTGATACGATGGCCACAAGGAGGACGTGAGTGGCAAATGCCTAAAACAGGGCATCTTGATGGTTATCCTGGGGAAGGATGCCAAGCGGTACTGATGATCGGCGCGACGACCTACCTTTATGACGTTGACTCCGGTGGTGGTACTTTTGTCTATTGGCCCTGTAGTCACCGAGACGCGCACCGCTACTTCCTTGATTTTCCTGACCAGATTGAGGGTACGTTTCGAGAAATACCGGAATGGGAGGAACATAACTGGGGTATATTTCAGAGTGACTCAACTAAACCTCCACAAGAGTTCATTGCCAAAGCAGGAGACGTAATCCTTTGGCACGGTTGGCTGAGTCACAGTGGTTCAGCCAATATTCAAGAGTCACCACGAATTGGACTGTTTTCACGCTGGACACACAAAAATGATGCGGATATTCGTAAAAATCTGCCTCAAGAATTATGGGACTATTGGAGCGTCTAAAGGTGGGAATTGAGGGCTGTGTTGAATGTGGCTCATCTCTAATTTGCTAGAAGCATGATTAAATCTGATTAGCTGTTCTGGATTTTTCACCTGNATTTTTTTTGCAAAAACAAATAATCAATAGGTTCATCCGTAAAAACTGCGTTGTGATCCAAATCACAGGCCAAAAAGGCCGATTCACTCCCGCGATTGAAAGTAAGCGCGCGGCCCCTGCGCCACCAACCGATATGATGTATCATAGCGATCATATGCCGTATTTGACTCGATTGGTTTGGGACACCACGATGCCAGAGCCGGACATCTCGAATTAAAGCGCTTCCTTTTTGGGCATTTCCTCGTATGGGCGGTATGATTTGTCGACGTGTTTCTTCAATCTCTGTTGTCATGGGGCTAGGGGTGCTTCCTATCAAGTGTGTACCAGGCCAGAGTTCAACACTTCCATTCTCCTCATTAGTGTCCGTTGGAGAGATATTGATAACAACAGATACAGGAGGATGTGAAACTTCTAAATGGGGCCATAGGTGTTTGCCATCCATATGTAATGGTTGTTTTAAACTCTCAGGACAATTTGTATTGCCATTGTAAAAACTGTTGAATATACCTTCTCCAAATAGGGCCTTGGAAACCTGAATTATAAACGGATTGGCAACGATTTCGGAAAAGACATAGGGAGCAAAAGGAGGTGGTCCTTGCTGGAGATGCCCATGCAGGTGACCAGCACCACCCCATTTTTCCGATTTGATTAATATTTCTGAATCTTGGTCCATTTTTTCCTTCAATATGTCCAAGGGTTCATGGGGTACGACATTTTCTATAATGACATATCCATCCTCATTAATTGCCTTAACTGTTTCTTCTAAGTGGATAGGGGATAGTTTCTTGGCCCTCAGTTCATCAGTTGTAACGCTTATATGCACGTCATCCTCCTAGTTGGATTTGTTCTGGGGATTAACCATGAAGTTACTTTTCCTTTAAGGCCATAAGAAGTGGGATTTTGAACCCTACCCAGATACCGACTGCACTAGCTGTAATCCCAACACTAAATACCAAAATCAAAGTAACAACTAAAGAAATCCAAGGTACCTCTGCACCTGACTTTATCAGGTGTGGTAAGATTGCAGTGAGGGCAGAACTGGTGCCGATCAAGATCCCAACCACCAGCAGAAATGCATTTTCGGCCAAAATCATTGTCGATAAAGTTGATTGCCGGAACCCCACGGCACGTAGCATCGCCAATTCACCGCGTCTTTCAATTGTATTTCTTAGCAACAGTATACCTAATCCAAACGTACCAAGAAGCAGCCCAAGCCCTCCAAGTGTCTGAAAAGTAGAAAGGTATGTGTTTTCAACGGCTCTGTAATTCGCCAATTTCTCGGTTGTGTTGGTTGCATCAAACCCATAGTCACCTAATTTTTCCTCCAAAATGTGGGCAACTTTTTCGACATTCCTGTTTGAATTAGGTGTTTGAATCAGAAAATATCCATAACCACTTTGACTCGAAAAATGTTTGGTGAAGTTGGTTTCTGACATTAACAATTCACTTTGAAAAATACTGCTTTGGAGGAGCCCAACAAACCTGAGTCTTAGTTCTTGCCCTGATTCATTCTGTATGATCAAATCTTTGCCTAGTCCAAGATGAAGTATCCATAGCACGGAATTATAATCACCTATAACAGGGACAACTCCCTCTTCTATATTCTGATTAAGTAGTTCCCAAGGATTTTTCCGTTTTTCGATCTGTTGATGGAATTGAAATCCACCTCTTTGGATGAAATCGTTGGTGACTCCCAAGATATGCGGCTTTTGTGGTTGATATAGGTTCAGACAACTTGTATCTTCGCCTGGTAGTAGACGACATGAATAAATATGGTGACCATGGAAAGATTTCGACTCAGAATCGGAAAATCCTAACTCAAATCTGTCAGTTTCAGAATTTAGGTCCTGATGCAAGGGTATGGCAGATTCCGCAACCCAAGCGAACCCACCGTTTCCAGATGCTTTTTGCAAATGCGAAATGCGTGGAGTATCCGAATGGCGGTTGGCGCCAACTGCCACAATGATAAAACAGGCACACCCAATCAAGGTCGTACAGATCATACTCCGTTCAGGATGTCGTGCGCTATTTCTAGCTCCCATCTTAATTGTGGTATTGTGATTCAGAGATGTTGATTTCCTACCTGACAGCCATATTGAAAAGAAAGTCAGGGCTGACAACAGCAGCAGTATTCCGCTGCTAAAGAACAAACCGGTTGATAGTGAAGTTGCTGCCAGAATTGAAAACATAATCAAAACAAGTGCTGCAACAAGAAAAATGAACGCAAAAATCTTTTTTGGTCGGACTGTTTGGTTCTTTGATTTCAGGCTCGTATCTGTTGTTCCAGTTACCAGTGATTTGGCTGGGATACCACTGAGTTTCTGCACTGTCCAAGCAATTGAGAATAAAACAACAATAAGACTTATAATATACCCAATTGCTAAATTTGGCAAACTGGTATGTAGAATAAGAAAAGATGTCCCTACTGCTTCCAACCACCAAGTTTGAAGACCAACTAGCATTAACCGAGCATACGCAACAGCACCAACCAGACCCAGCAAACCTCCAATCCCAGCAAGAATGAGCCCTTCCTTGAGCAAACGCCAGCGGATGGATCTGATTGTGTATCCCACAGAGAGTAGAATACCAATCTCCTTTGTTCTCTGTTCAATGTTCAATCTGAACAAAAGGCCAATCAAAAGTACAGCAGACACAATCAGGAACAAACTGAATCCGATGAATAGCATGCTGAAATCTGTTGCACCTGAAGATGCCTCCAATCCTTTAGCTTTCACAGNTTGAAANACTAAACCGACTTGTTCGGGNTTGATACGCNTTAAAAGCTGNTTTTGGAATGTTGTNCTTGTTTCANTAANTTTTGTTCTGTCTGAANTTGCAATTCGGATNGCAGTTAGTTCTCCNAACCGGTTTCCCCACAANTGNCGCCCCGNCCGTTCNGAAACNAACGCTTTCGGTGCNGCCCNAAATTTGTCCCAATATGTTTCATCCCGAGATCGAACCTGCCGAAAATNAATGGGAAACGGNGCATTCCACTCAGATATATCATCCGCATCATGNATGCCAGGTAAATCCGGNGTAAGTTGCTGATCTNTTGCCAGACCACNCATCGAGACAATTCCNTTTAAACGNAATNTGGTGTTTCGTGTGACCAGTTTTTCCTGTGGTTCAACGATGTAATAGCTAACATCAANCGTTGCTGAGGAAGCCTCCAGTAAATTCAGATCCTCGGCTGCCCATTGGTTAAGAAGAATCTCATCGTCCGCTAAAGAGGTGGGATATTCTCCTTCGATCAGTTTCAGTTCTCCGAATGGTGTCCTATCCAAGCCGTTTTTGTCTTTATGTCTTAGTTGATCAATATTAAGTGCTGAAATGGTAGAGTACGAAATTATTTGATCATTGGTTGTCATTTGGTTAGCTAAGTATGTCATCACCGGCAATGAAAGTAGGTTTTGCTCGGTTGCCAGTTCTTCGATGACTGTTGTAATGTTTGGAGATAGAATGAACTGGGAACTTTCTATGGCGAAGTAGTTCTTTTGTTGATCAACAATCAAACCCAAATCAGATAGTTTCCAGGCTTGACTTAGTACTCCCTGCAAATCAGCAGAAGCATTCTGCTCAAATTTGCGATTACCAACGAGAAGCGCGTTGACTTTATGTGGTATACCAAGAGCTTTTTGCAAAGCGGGCATTGCTATAAAGGCGTTCATCGGTAAATGTTGTTGTGGATGTAACCCGAATCTTCCAATACCATTATCAGGAACAATTTTTGTGACGGTAAGTCTAAACTGTTGAACAACATCTGAATAGTCACGGCGACCTAGCAAAGATTCGCGGTGAATATCATTTTGCTGCTCAAAAGCGACCAGAAGGGAATCACCAACCTCGGCATTCACTTCTTTTTGTAATGATTCGTTGATGATAATGGAAGGGAAAATTTGACCTGGATTCTTTGTCAGGAAAACCGCTAAGTCCCCTGAACTAACATCATTTTGTGGAGGATCAGTGGATTCTCCATGTTGCCACAATTTGATGAACTGATGATCGATTCCGTAAATATTAACTTTTGAGGCTCTGGATTTTGTGTCTTTGGCGACGGCGGTTCCTCGTAAAAAAATGGCGGGAGCAATTCCGTGAAACCGTTGCTTGAAGGTTGGCTCGTTTGACAAATCAACTGCCAACTCTTGGCGAAAAAATCGGTTAGATATAAGAGCATAATCAATTCCACCTAGGCGATGCAAAACCAAATGCCTTAAACTTTCACGAACAGAATCACCAACTATCAAAGCACCGGTTAGTACAGCAGTTGCTATAGCCACACCGAGTAACATTGCCAGATTGATTTGCCAGAAATAGGCTAAACTTCGATGCAAGAGTTCTCCTTAAAGACAAACCGCCGATCAAATCGATGCTCTAAATCCCGATTATGCGTAACAACAACCAAGATATTTTGTTCGGTTTGGTGCAAATCAAATAACAATGATGTAACGGTATTTGCCGTAGCATGATCTAGGTTGCCAGTGGGTTCATCACAGAGAATTATACTGGGCTGATTAATTAGTGCTCGAGCAATTGCGACGCGTTGCCGTTCACCTCCAGAGAGTTCAGCAGGTCGATGAGAAATGCGATCCGATAGACCAATTTTTTCCAGTAAATCTATAGCACGCTTTTGAGAATTCGGACTCATGTTTTTAAAAGCCATGGTGGGAATGAGAACGTTCTCCAGTACCGAATACTGTGGCAAGAGATGATGATCTTGAAAAACAAAACCTATCATTTGATTCCGAAATTTTGCCAATTCCAACTCACTCAAATTTAGAAGAGAGGTTCCATTGATTTCAATTTCACCGGATGAAGGTTTGTCAAGCGCACCAATCAGATGAAGCAATGTACTTTTTCCTGATCCTGATGGTCCTGTCATCACCAACGATTGGCATTGAACTACTTCAAACGAAACATCTTGAAGGACACTTACAGTATGATGAATGTGTTCGAAACTTTTGCAAATTTTTGAAATCCTAAGTAAGACTGAATCATTCATGGGCAATATCTACTTCTTCAATTTGATCTGCAATGAAGTTTGGGATAGGGATAGATTTCATTTGTTCATTGGGATTGCAGACACAGCATACTGTAGACAATTTCCCTTGTGCAAGGAGGAGACCATTTCGTATAAAACAAAACTGGTACGTCAACGATTTGTTTCCTTTTCTGAAAATTTTCAAATGAATGTCCAGTTCATCCTCAAACTCAGCAGGGTGAAAATACTCACAGGAGGCCACTAGGCGAGGCCATCCAATTTTATCTCCCTTATACACAGTTGAGACACTAGTTCCCAATGACTGTAGAAATTGATGTTCAGCTGTTTCCATGAAAACGAAAAAACGGCTGAAGTGCACTATACCAGCTAAATCAGTATCTGAAAACTCTATTTTCCTTTTGGTGTGGTATTCATAGGGCATTAGAGATCCTTTGCAGTATCTAAGGTTTATAAAGTGAAACTAAACAACCACCAACAGCAGCCAGTATAATGCCCAACATGAATGGCCAACGCAAAGCACCTAAACCTCCTACTGGAGGGTGAAGTGCTATCGCNACAATAGCATTCANNATTGGAGCACCNGCAAATACAATAGACATCACAACNGCNGGAGTGCCNTGAGCNCCAAATGCCAATAGCACACAAAATGCACCGATAGCACCGACAAGACCCGCGAAAACNGACCAAAACATTCCACTGNCAGGAAAGGNCCATTCAGCACCANTGACCATCANCATAATTCCAGATCCAATAACCGCTGTTAATAAATAAGCNATACCCACAAAGAAAAAGGCTTTATAACGTCCAAGTTCTGGGTCTNCCATTAATCCCTGACCTTTATGNAAAAANACTCCATATAGCCCCCACGANACTACNGTCATAAGTGCAAAGATTAACCATCGCATGTTAATATTCCTTTTTTGTTTTTTNAAATATATTTTCGATAAACGGCTAAAGTACCTTCAGCCATCACTTCATCACTAAACTGGCTGTGAACAATTTTTTGTCCTTGCTGACCAAGTTGTCTACGATACCCCGGTTCATCAATCAAACGTAATATGGCTGAGGTTATTGCAGAAGGAGATTCTGGNTCAATCAGTATACCACCATTAGTGGCCTCTATAAATTCAGGNAATGAGCCATGTCGTGGCTGTACAACTGGTATACCGTTAGCTAAGGCTTCCAAAACAAAAAGCCCTTTCGATTCTTGGTAAATTGTTGGAACAGATAAAATATGGACACTGTTTAGAAACCTTATTTTCTGTTCCCGGTTGACTTCGCCCCAATGCTCAAAGGAAGCCGATAAACCCCAGACATTGATTTGTCGTTCGATCTCTCCAAAATATGATCTATCTCTTTCCCCTAGATAACCAGCAACACTCAATTTGATTTTATCCACCCCAAGTTGCTGCGTCAATTGGTAAAATGCGTCGACGAGGATATGTAACCCTTTTTCAGGACAAATCCTAGCCAAATACCCAACAACAAACGGTTCATCACCTATATTCTGTTGATGAACCCCATGTCCNGATAGATTTATACCGAGTGGCACGACGGAAATCTTCTCCNGTGTAACATTCAGATATCCTGCCATCATACTGGCATAATATTGGCAAGGAGCAATAAAACCATCGATGTCTAACGAACGTTTACGTAAAATTTCCATAGCTTGNNTTCTATAAGGTTCAACCAAATCATCCAGAAATATATCCTCTCCTTGTAANGCACATAAAACTGGCACCCCAAGTGCATTTTTAATTTCGCGTGCTAATCCCACAAACATGGAATTGGTCAATTGAACAATATCGGGTTTATATTCATCCTTCAACCATTTAATAAGTTTTTTGAGCTCTTTCTTTTGATGTCCTTCCTCTCCTTCCAACATCGAAATAGTTAGCGCCCCTAGATCTTTAGCATTAGTAGAAGAACTNAATCGAACTAAGCTTTTTAACAGAGTTTCACTATCTAAAAACCTATCCAGGAACCATGGAGTATAACGAAAAAGTGCTAATTTTTGCTGTAAGTAGACGTTAACCCCTCCATAAAATACACGGTTGAGACTAACATTCTCTTCGTCAGTCCTGAGNGGTGTATAAGTTGGAATTAAAGCGACGTCATNTCCCTTTTTTTGCATAGATGCCACCAGAGTNTTGTCATGTATGCAAGTACCACAATACATACCNGCTGCCCCAGCCGCAATATATGCGATTTTCATAATTACGTTTCTATACTATTTAGATCTCTAGTATCAGGTGGAAAGAATTTATTGATTAAATCTGGATCGGGAGATCTAGTTATCAACGATCCTCCGACTATAGCAATCGTTGACACAGCCAGAATGAAAACAACCGGCATTATTCCAGTATTAGCCACCGTATAATCCGGCACCTGCCAACCACGGAAGAAAAAGTAGGTCCANAGCACAATAACACTTAGCGCAGAAGAAAATGCNCCAAATTTGTTACTNCGTTTCCAGAAAACAGCTGCTATAACAATAGGAAAAAGTGAAGCGAATCCGGTGAAAGACCAAATTCCAAGTTTGAAGATNCTTGGTGTTGAAACCAGCGATAAAATGTAAGTTACGCTAAGAACTATGAATACAAATAACCGCCCAATTAAAACTCGTTTTTTTTCGCTTATTTGATCATAAAATCGATAATGAATCACGATATCGTGGGTAAACATATTTCCAATAGNAAGAGACTGAGAATCCAGAGACGACATGATTGCCGCAAAAATACCTGCGGCCAATAGTCCAACTAGAAAATCAGGGGAGTAATGTTTTATCATTTGGATTAAGACTGAGTTAGCTTCGGCACCTTGAAGTCCCGGAACTGCCACAGTCCCGAACACACCGAGGATGACACTTGGAATCCATACAATGGCAATACAAACCGGGTAAAATATTATAGGAAATCGAAAAGTGTCAATATGTTTTGCCGTGAGCCAATGCATGAACATGTGGGGAAACATTGCAGTCGATAACGGAATACAAGTGTACGAGATGAATTGAATTGGATTGAGGCGATGAGCAGGAACTAGCAAATCCGTATTTATCTTCTCAGCAATAGAAGAAACGCCGCCCATCTTTCTTGTAATCAGAATAAAAGTGGCACCGCCCAGAACCATGAAGACGAGTGCTTGAAAAGTATTAGCCCAGGCCGTACTTCGCATACCTCCGTAACAAACATAGATTACAACCACAACACAAATCAGTAAACTTCCCAACCATTTCGGAATCTGATTATCAGTTATTTTGGAAAGAGTATCCCCACCTCCCATAACTCCAATCAATAAATACGGGATTATTAACAAGACCAAGATGATGAAAATGAGTAAACCTAAGCTATCGGAATCCCACCTTTCACGAAAGTATTGGACTTGTGTCAAATAACCATATTTTTTCCCTATCGACCATAACCGTGTACCTACAAAAAAAAAGATGATGGGTACGACAAGAGCTGAAGAAGAAGCCATCAATCCAAAAACGCCAACACCTTGATGGTAGGCTTGACCAGAAGCTCCCAGAATTGAAAAGGCAGTCATATGCGTACTGAAAAGCGACATTAAAAGAACAAAGGANCCAATACTTCGACTGGCAATAAAATAGTCTTCACCAGTGCCACGAAAAAGTTTATGTCCTAAAACACCGATAGTCAGAACCAGGATAAGGTAAGCAAAAACAATAGTAATCGTCATTTGTTTTGGCGGGATTCTTCTACATGAGAGTGATTTGGCCAAGCAAATTTAACAAGTAGAATCATTAGCAAAGAAGACATAAGACAGTATCCAATATGGTACACCAAGCTAATCGGTAATCCTATAATTAATCTCGGATTAGACCATAACCAATAGTCATTATGTAACAAATAGAATATTGAAATTATAAGAAAAAGCANCCATTGCCAGCGATTTCTGTTCATATANATGCGTCAAAAAAATTAATAGCTAGTAACTGGGAGAGAAAGACTTCGATCTCCAGTTATAGAATCCAATAATTGCGATGATTACGAATGAAACTGATCGCAACCAATATTGAATACCATCAAATTGGGTCAGTAGTATAATCAGGGCTAGTATAAGAAGCACTAATCGTTGCCAAAATTTTAATGTGGTGAACCAATAGCCAGATATCGCTGCAGCTAATGGAACAATAGCAAATATGGTTACCAATACTTTGAAGATAACAAGTAACAAACTTACCTTGCCTTGGTTCGAAGACATAAATAACAGTTCNGGATGGATAGTAAAAGTGTAAGGCAATGCAAACCCAACTAGGGCAAACCGAAAGGCAACAAAGCCTGTCTTCATGATACCAGTTTGGGCTATGGCTGCAGCTGTATAAGCTGCGAGAGCAACTGGGGGTGTAACCATCGACATCATACCAAAGTAAAAGATGAAAAGGTGTACTGACAAAGGAACCAAGTTTAAATCGCTTAGCACTGGACCAATAAGACTAGCCATGAGTAAATAACAAACTGAAGATGGCAACCCCATTCCCAAAATAATTGTCGATATCATTAGTAGAAAAAGAGCTAGAATCANATTATGCTGGGCCAATGGTAAGAGAATGCTTGGCAGTTTGGTGCCGATCCCCGTTAAAGTAACAACACCTAAGATCAATCCAACACANGACGCAGCAGCAATTAAGGAGACTCCACTTTCTGCTGCCTTTTCCATGGCATTCAAAATACCATTGAAACTAANACGAGTTTGAAGGCTCAAAGTGCTAAAAATCAGAATTAATAGCAAGCTTAAACTAACCGCTCGAAAAGGAGTGTAACCAACCAAAAGGAAAAGAATTAATGAGAGGAAAGCGGTTAAAAACAAACCTGTCTGGACTTTTGAAAAGTTTTCGAAGCTAGGCTGATCGGGTTCCTGTACCAGTGTTTTGAAACGTTTGGCATGTAAATGAACAACAAGCAACAACGACATGTAGTATAAAACAGCTGGGATTAGAGCTGCTTTAACAATTTGCAGGTAAGTAACTGCTGGTTGGACAATTTCAAGCATCATGTAAGCACCAGCTCCCATGATTGGCGGAACAAGAGCACCTCCTGAACTTGCTGCAGCTTCAATACCAGCCGCAGTACTGGGTTTAAAGCCGCTACTTTGCATCATCGGAATAGTGAACGTACCAGTTGTCGCAGTATTGGCAACCGCACTACCAGACAGAGATCCCATCATGCCGCTGCTAATAANAGCCACTTTTGCAGGCCCTCCAATGCTTGAACGAAACAGATTTCTTGTAAAACTGATGATATATTTAGTCGTACCCGTTTTCTCTAGCAAAGTTCCGAACAATACAAAAAGGAACACATAAGTAAACATTACCTTTAAAGCGATACCGAAAACACCTTGACTATGCAAAAATACTTGACTGGCAATTCGCTCAAGAGAATAGCCTTTATGAGGAAATAACCAATCGGGTAAAACAAAACCGAAAGCAGCATAAACCAGAAAGATAACAGATAAAATCGGCAGTGCCAAACCAATTGCACGTCTGGTAGCTTCCAAAACAAGCAGGACNCCAATTAAGGCAATTTTATAATCGATCGATTGTTCTGCNCCTGCACGATTCCCNAGAGGCTGGTNATCAATCCAGANACCTTGGAACATCGGTTCGGTTTGTATNAAAATATAACCAAAAGATANAATGACGAAAAAAGCAAAAATGAGATCGAGGATTTGGGCAAAGACACTNTCCGAAAATTTCCTATGAACAGGGTATTTGAGAAACACCAAAATTAATCCCAGCATGGAAAAAATTGACAATTGGGATTGAGGAGAAAGCTGAGGATAATTGACTTCTACCAAGATAAATAGNCTTAAAGCAAAAGCCAACCACCGGAATANAAATCGCTTAACCTGTTGAACCATATCATTTACATTTATTGACCCTCAGGCCAAATACCAATGTCCATATAATAACGAATGGCTCCAGGATGGAATGGTGTCCCTGTATTCTTGACAATATTTTTGGGGTTAATGGCTCTACCCGCAGGATGCTTTTTGACAACTTGATGGCGGTGTTCATAAAGGATCTTAGTAAAATGGTAAACTTTCTCTTCGTCGACATCNGCAGAAGTGACCAAGTGCATTGAACCGACGTTCATTCCTTCAAACGGCTGAAGTTGGTTGCGATAAGTATTAGCAGGTATCGTNGCTGAAGCAAAAAAAGGATAATTTTCAAATAATTGNTCTTTTGCTTTTTCATCAAAAGGNATAAAGAAAATATCGTGAGCAGCGGNAGCTTGTACAATGGATGCTGTCGGAACAGCACCACCTAGAAAAGCAGCCTTAGCTGAGCCATCAGCCAGCATATCCACNGATCCGAGCTGTGTATTATACANCGGGTTAAAATCTTTGTAGCTAACGCCATGAGCCTGCAAAATCGGTTTCAGGAAATACTCAAACCCAGCTCCAGCGGGCCCTACTACAACACGATTTCCTTTCAGGTCAATAATTTTTTTTATATTAGAAGATCTCCGTGTAAGAAAGAGTGCGACATTTGGAGCCAAGGTCATGATCGCNCTAACCGGATATTCTTCCTTCCATGCCCCCTGTCCCCGGACAGCAAAATAGGAGATCGCTGCATTGGCAAGTGCAAAATCCAACTCACCACTTCTGAGCCGACGTATGTTTTCTTGTGTTCCTTTGGTTGCTTCAGCAGATACCTGCCAAGATAAATCGCCTAGATTGTCATTAACAACTTGAGCAATGGCACTACCAACTACGAAAAACGCACCTCCTGGCGGTGCTGTGCCAACACTCAAGAACTGTCGTTTGCCATATCCAATACTAGTAATAACCAACAAAAGAACAAAAATGATTCCTAGACGCTTTAAATTAAACTTTTCTACTTTTCGATATAAATTCATTGGCACCTTCCTTATTAAAACAACGTAGAAAAACAATGATATTACTCCAATCATGCTGACAGATCTTCAAGGACTGGACACATCGTTTGCATCGGCTTAAAGATCTCATGCACTTCCTGTTTGAACACATTACCGCTAAGGATGTCAATCACCCCTTGTTTACACTTAGGGAAACGTTTTAGAAATTTAGCGAAACTAAACTCCTTAGAATAGAAGGCATAGACCAATTTTCGAAATGCTTCCATACCTGAGATAAATTCAGTTTCAAACGCACCCAATTGTTCAGCGGAGAAGTCGTTTCTTTCAAACGCTCGCTCGATGCAGTCTGCAGCCATTTCTCCAGATTTAAAAGCTAACAGGATACCTGAAGAGTAAACAGGATCTAAAAACCCGAGAGCATCTCCAACCAAAACCCAATGATCGCCCGCGATCTGTTTAGATCTATACGAAAAATCCTTAGTCACTTTAACGGAAAAGACCTGCTTAGCATTCTCAAGCTTTTCTTGTAGAGGTTTACACTTTTTAATCTGACTATCAAAAATGGTCTGTACTCCCTTTTCTTTAGCTCGCATCAAATAATCTATAGAGCCAACGACACCGACACTAACACGATCATGCGGCAGAGGAATATACCAAAACCATGAATCCTTATTCTCAGTATGGAGTATTAAGGTTGCCCCTTCATCAATACCTTCATCTCGAAACGCACCTTCAAAGTGAGTAAAAATTGATGCGTTTTTGAGTTTGGGGTCGGCTACGTTCATCTTCAGTTTTCGGGAAATCAGAGCACTTTGACCTGTCGAATCAACAATTACTTTTGCTTTAAAATCCCGAATGTCTTTATCAGGTTTTAGTTTTGCTCGTACACCAACTGCTTTTTTATCATCGAAAAGAACTTGGTGAACATGGGTTCCTCTACGAACTTCAACTCCATGCTTCTCCGCGTTTATAACCAGCATTTGATCGAATTCACTGCGTAGTACTTGCCACGTCATCGAACTTTCATGTGGATCATTTTCAAAGAAATAAAATGGCGCTGATGGTTTCCCTGTTTGAGAGTAGAACTGAACACTATATTTCTCAGGGAAATGACTCTCTTTCATTTGATCAATCATTCCTAATCGCTTTAAAGTCCAGTATGTACCTGGTATTAGCGATTCACCAACCTTAAAACTTGGTAACTCATCTCTTTCAAGCAACAGTACCTGATATCCTTTTTGCGCTATTAAAGTTGCAGTGGTACAACCAGCAGGACCACAACCAACAACAATAACATCATATTCCTGATTAGTCATACAGTTTTCAGTTTCTTTCATTTGAAAATTTAATTTTTAATTGATTCGACGATCTGTAAATCTTCTGGATTTCAGTTCGAAGCGAGGTAGTTGTCCTAACTCAACTATTTTCACATCAGCGCGTACACCGAAATTCTGTCGACAAGCTTTTTTGACCTCCTCAACAATCTGGTCAGTACTCTCTTGCGGTTGGTGGACTTCTAAACGAATTTCAATTTCGTCCAGTGCCCCTTGACGATAAACGTCTACGGCAAATTCTACAATCTCTGGAAAGCCACGCAGTACATTTTCAATCGCACTAGGATAAATGTTGACTCCACGTACAATTAGAATATCGTCAATCCTCCCAACAATNCCGGAATCCAACCGACGAAACTGGCGACCGCAGGAACAGATNCCAGTCTTGAGTTTCACCTGATCACCACTACGATAACGAATAATCGGCATACCAATCCGACCAAGGTTTGTAATAACTAACTCACCCTCTTCAGCTGGATTCCCTGTTTTCGGATCAATAANTTCACAAATAAATTCGCCTTCGTTCAAATGTACACCAGCTTGGACCTCACACTCAAATCCCCAAGCGCCTACTTCAGTTGCCCCTGTATGATCATAGCATTGAGCTCCCCAGATAGTTTCAATTTGTTTTTTTGTGGANGGGAGACTAGCCCCAGGTTCACCGGCATGAATTGTGACTCGGACGTCGGAATCAACAATATTTATACCTTCCGATTGAGCAACTTCACCCAAGTGCAATGCATAAGTTGGGGTACAAACAAGGACAGTAATTTTATTTGAACAAATAGCTTGAACTCGTTGTAACGAACTCATACCACCACCGGGAATAGAAAGGGCCTCAATCTGCCTTGCCCCTTCATGCGCACTCCAAAAACCAATAAACGGACCAAACGAAAAAGCAAAAAAAATCCGGTCTTCGGACGTCACACCTGCAGCACGGTAAACAGAAGCCCAACAACGTCCCCACCAACTCCAACTTTCTGTGTCATCTAACCATCGCAATGGAGCACCAGTCGTACCAGAAGTTTGATGTACACGGATGTATTCACTCGGAGAAAATGTTAAATTAGTACCATACGGTGGGCATGCAAACTGATCAGCGGATAATTGATCTTTGGTAGTAAAAGGTATTTGCTGGTAATCTGCCAGTGTCTGGATGTCTGCCGGATTTATCAAGCCAACTTCGTTAAGTTTTTTCCTGTAGAAAAGATTAGTTTCTAGAATAGAGCCTAGCATATTCCGAAATTTGATAAGCTGATATTGCTCTAGTTTATCCCGATCCAATGATTCAGTCTTAGATACAAACATATTTTCAGAACAATTTTTATTGTACCAAGACTCGACCATTACGCTATTGTATATATATTATTTGAGATGATTGGGTTCAAAACCGTTAAAGAACATCCACAACAACATTATAAATCAAGGGACCGCCTGACCCTCAATATTTTCATTTCTCCAAACCAGCACCGGCTTCAATGCACTTTAGAATTGGATTACAAATAAGAATTTATTTATTCTTCACATCAAAATTCTTACCCTTATTAATCTTCTAATATTTATAAAATCAATGCCAATCGATTTTACTACTCGTTGGTTATCTGGAGACAAACTATCTCATTCATGCTGCGGAGATAAAGTTTTCCGCCCGACAACGTTGGAACAGTCCAACAGGTTCCATTAAGTACCTGCATGCCAGCCTTCTCTTTAAAACCTGAAGAGGAAACTTCAGCCAACGCCAATTTACCTTTATCACTAAGTATAATTAGATGATTATCAGCCAATATAAGTGTTCCTTGACCATATCCTCGCTGTTTCCACATCTCTTTCCCNGTATTGGCGTTGATACAAACTAAAATACGATCATCAAAACCGAAAAGATAATCACCATTCAGTACAGCTGTACCAAATTGATTTTTCATCACCTTGCTTCGCCAGACTTCTTCAACGTCAATACTTTCATTATTGAGTTTCATCTGTAATGTTGTAGCACCAACACCATATCCTGAGGAAATAAAGAGCTTATCACTTGGAATAAAAATAGGTGTACTCGCATTAACATCAAAACTNGTTTTCCAAGGATACTTCCAATATATCTTACCGCTTGTCGGAGCGACAGAAACTAAATAATTTCCAGTAAAAAAGATCGCTTGACGAATATCATAACTCGTGACGGCAATTGGCGACGAGTACCCTCCAATTTTGCTGTCGTCAGACTCCCAGATGATGTTTCCGCTGTGCTTATCAAAAGCAACAAGGGAAGCATGTGATCTACCTCCAACTTCAACCAAAACTAAATTCTCTTCAATGAGCGGAGAGGTAGAGAACCCCCATCTTGGCGTTTTTCCTCCGAATTTCCGCTTCAAATCATACGACCAGATCTCTTTTCCATTTTGGGTATCCAACGCATAGATTTTACCGTGAGCACTCATGGTAAAAAGCATATTCTCTTCTATGGTTGGAGTGGAACGTGGTCCATGCCCTCCCATTGAGTCGAGATAAACTTCATCGGATTGAAAACGCCAGATTTCTTTTCCTTCTAATATGTCAAAGCAATAGATAAATTCCTTTCCATCCGTAGCATCCATGGTATATCCACGTCCTTTNGCAATCGAAATGCCAGAGANCCCGTCGCCAATCGGAGATCTCCAAAGAACTTGTGGACGATTCNCTNCCCATTCCGTCAAAAGGTTAGNTTCAGGGGAAATACCATCCCGATTCGGCCCAAGCCACTGGGACCATTCTAACGCTGAAGTCCGGTGNTCTTCAGCNTTAGAATGTATCAACACACTGAGAAAAACAAATACAAATATTTGCACACAAAAAGGTNGCCTCATCNATCTTCTCTTTCTNNTTTAGTATAACGGGCTAGGTGTAGCGTGAATTGCGATATTTCATATCATAGAATTCGGGTAATAGTTGGTCGACTTGAAGCAATCCTTTTCGGGTTAATATAACTTGATCTTCAGNAAGCGTCAGCATACCNTCATCCCGAAGTCTGTTATACCCTGATGCAAACTCCTCTAGAATATTGACACCAAATTTTTCTAGAAAATATGTCGTTTTAATTCGACCAAGTTTAAGCTGCAGAATCATTTCACGGACTAATTTTTCTGATTTGNTGGTTGCTAACGCACGCCCTAGGGGCAGACGGTTTGTATCAAGAGAGTCAATATAAGATTTCCAATCGGTAAGGTTTTGAAAATGGACNCCATTGACATGTGAAAAGGATGCGACACCAGTGCCAAGCAGATCNCTACTNTGCCAAACAGCATCTCGATATACAAAATGAGAAGGCTTAGTTTTCTTAACCATGGTGTACGCGCTTGAAATCCGGTAGTCCGCTGACTCAAACTGTTCAAAAGCAAAATTATGCCATTCCCTTTTAGTTTTCCAATTGGCAACCTGCATCCCTGAATTGTCATTACCNAGAATTTCCTTCGAGTAAACGGTGTTGAATGGTAATTCCATTTGATAAACCGTAATACTATCAGGATCCANATCAATAGTCCGTTTGACCGTGTCCTTCCAGCTTTCCCATGTNTCACCAACCATTCCAGCAATCANGTCNATATTTAACTGATCAAACTCCAAATCGTGGATCCACGGAATCACTCGATAGATCTCCTTTGTTGAATGGGCCCTACCATTTTCCACCAAAACAGTATCATTTAAGTTTTCAACACCAAGGCTCAACCGAGTAACTCCNATCTCACGAATAGTTTGCAATTTGCTTTGTGTTAATGTTCCAGGCTCACATTCGAAAGCAACCTCTTGAGCACTCTCCCAAGACATCANTGACTTGAGTCGTGCTACAAGCTGTTCCAAATGCTTACTGCTAATGTAAGAAGGCGTTCCACCACCAAAATAGACGAACTTCAATGGCCGTCTTTTTACGGCTTCAACCTGACTGTAAAGTTCAACCTCTTTTACCAATAAATCAAGGTAAGTTTCAATTTCAGAACTGTTTTTATCCACGTATACCCGAAAATAACANAANTTACACCGCTTTCGGCAGAAAGGAATATGAAGATAAAGTCCGAGATCTGTGTCNATATTGGGAGGAGACTTCAGGACATTTTCAACTGTTGGCAGATTCTCTTCCGACCAAAATGAGTAGGGAGGATAATTCGAAACAAAAACACTGCCAACCTCTGTNTCTCGTGATTCATTTCTTGTTGTTGCAGGTTCNGGTTTAGTAACTTCGAGATTTTNATCCATAGTAATTATTTCTTCCCAAAACAGTATAGTACTCCATCAGTGGCTCCTATGACGAANTTGCNTAACGCCACACTTGGAGATGCGATAATAGGCGACCCAACTGTAAATTGCCAAACAGGCTCACCTGAATCGATCGCTAAAGCATAAAGATTTCCAGCCGATGTGCCGAAAATGACACGACTATCCACAATAACTGGCGAGGATTCAATCTGGGATTTGGTTGCGTAAGCCCAAATCANCTTTCCCGATTTTGGTTCCAGTGCNTGAACCATCTTGTCACGACCTCCAACAATAACGANCTTTTCNGTCACGGCAGCGGAAGCATAGAANGGNAATTGTTTTACCGGATGCTCATACTTCCAAAGAATCTGGCCTGCCTTCAAATCAACCGCAATTACTTGATTTCCGTACGTTCCCATATAAGCATTGTGACTATATATAGCNGGGCTAGCCACGATNTAATCACTCAGAAGAATCCGACGATTTTCAACACCATTTTGGGTNTTGATTATACGCAGATAACCATCACAACCTGAAGTAACCACAAGATTATCTACAATCGCAGGTGCTCCGTGAACATAACCCTCCGTTTCGAACTTCCAGATCAAAACACCGGTCTTTGCATCAAGACAATATAGACATTGGTCNTATGAACCAAATAGGATCCGATCATCGATGAAATTGGCTGATGAAATAATGCCCGCATCTGCTTGAAAAANCCACTTTTTTTGGTTAGTTTGAATGTCAACCGCATGGAAAGTACCCTGCTCATCACCAAAATAAATAGNATTTTCGTACACAGACGGTGACGATTTTATTTCATCTGTAGCCTGATATTTCCACTTGACTTGACCTGTTTCCAAGTTGACGGCATAAAGGTAGCCATCTAACGAACCNACNTAAACGGTNCCGTCATATATNGCTGNGGTCGACTCAATCGCATCCTTTGTTTCAAATGTCCACAACAACTCAATGTCATCGGGGAAACGCCCGTTAGCAACTCCCGTTAGCTGTTGGTCTCCGCGAAAACTTGGCCAATCAAAACTATTAGAAACCGACTCACTGTACCCAACAATTAAAGTAGAAAAGCTACCCACTATGGTTATGCAAAAAACGAACCTAAAAAGCAATTTTTTAAGTTTT
>NZUQ01000160.1 GCA_002697225.1 Candidatus Poribacteria bacterium | reverse complement strand
GTTGTAGAAACCAAGGGCGCTTTTCCAACTTGTCATCGGATCATCAAATACAATACGTTTGGCAGTGCCATGCCCTTCATCACTTGGGTCATTGAAAATCTGCCAACTGTTACCTCCATCAAATGTTTCAATCAGTGTGGCATTACTACCGACAACATAACCCTGAGTTGGTGAAACAAAGCCAACACCAAATAGCTCAAACACATTCCCGCTGCTTTGCTCAAACCAAGTCTTGCCACCGTTAGTCGTGTGTGAAATAGTCCCAGACAGCCCAACCGCCCATCCGTTATTGGCATCAAAAAAAGTAATCCTGCTCAAATCCGCATTACTCGAGATGACATCCCAAGATGCACCTCCATCGGAACTATGAAGGATGGTACTGTAATTTCCAACAATCCACGCTTCTTTTTCCGAAACCATGTAAACTGAATTCAATTTGTTCGGTACGGGGCGAGGGTTTAATGCGGTCCATGTTGCGCCGGCATCAATCGTTCGTAGTATCACTCCGAACTCAGCTGCAGCGAGACCAATATTCTGGTTAGCAAAGTGGATACCCCAGATGGGCTCTGGCATTCCATTTGAATTAGGCACATTGCTGTCCTCCGTTCGGTCTTCCCAATTTTCTCCACCATCTATGGTATGGATCAAAGCACCATTTCCGCCCGCAGCCCAGCCAACTTTACTTGTAAGCATACAGAGAGACGACAGGCTTGAAGCAGTTTTTCCTTTCTGGTCTACCCATGTTGAACCACCATCTATCGAGTGAATAACAGTGCCAGCTTTACCAACGGCCCACCCTTCCGTTTGATTGTCGAAGTGTACGCTCAGCAAAGAATTATTTGTTGTATCCTGATTGTTTTGCTTCGTCCAACTGCGGCCACCATTTTCTGTGACCATAATAAGTCCCCCTTCACCTGTCAACCAGCCGTGTCTTTCATCAACAAATGATACAGCTTGTAAAACGGTGAAAGTACCTGTTGTCAATTTTTGCCAAGTAGATCCGCCATCAGTAGTTTTCAAGATAGTACCATTTTCACCAACAACCCAACCAAGCTTGGGCGACATGAAGCGGACTTTCAGCAATTCAACTTTAAAAGGCAATGGTTGGTTAGGTTGATCAATCCAATCTTTCCCTCCGTTATGTGTATGTAGAATTGTCGAGTTTGAACCAACAATCCATCCATGAGAACTATCAACAAAGAAAACATCGTTCAAATTAGATTGCCACTTTGACCCTCGTACTAGATTCCAGTTGTCTTGGGCGTAAATAATGTTTACCAAACTAAACAACAAAAAAACTATTGAACATATTGTGAACGCAGTTCTTATCCTCAACGTAATCCTCCTATTTCAATTATTATGATAGCTAAGGCAAACGTCCATCTTAAAAAGGCATGTTAAAAAATTATACTATTCCAAAAGAAACGCAGTCAAGCAGATTTCGCGCCAAATTCTGCATTTTGCTAACTCACCAAAGCTGAAAAAGTGGGATAATTCCGTACTCCTTCCTTCTGAAACGCCCATCAATTTTATGTGATAGCTATTGGCACCGATTTGAGAGCATAAATCTAAAATCCCATTTCAACAGATCCCAAAATAAGCTGGTGGCTATCATCCTTTTTAGGGTAATGAGTTTCCATTTTTTCAGTATGTCTATAATGAAGTCAGGGGCTGAAAATCCAACTGATGCCCTTTTTAATCTTCGTACTGGCATCTACACAAAAGATATCTCGAAACCTCCTCAACGTCCATCTCTTAATATTTGTTCTCTAATTTTGCAAACTGATGTTTCATCCATCATAATCCCATCTTGATATAGCGTTTTATTGCAACATCCTATTCTTCCACTTCACATCAAAATTATCTGACCCAAGTTTCTACCATGCTCTTTAATATAAACGCGATACTCCATTATGATAAACGGGAAAAAATCCTGTTCGCTTATTAGTTAAAATTTTAGACCATAAGCAACCCATTTGACCAACCATGTTGAGAATTAGACCTACTTTTATCTGAACTCTTCTTGTAAATCAATTCCAACATCACCTCTGTTTTCATGCAACGAATTTAAAGCAATAACACAATAATCAAGAAATCTTCCGTCTCATGTAGTTTTACAATTCTAGTCCTCCTTTATGAATCGGATGGAACGCTTCACAAATTGTCTCTTCCAATTATCCTTATCCGGCCAATAGGCGTAGTACAGCCACGCATGACGTGCCGCAACTGTGTCAGTAATCCCAATAATGGTTGCATACCATGCCTTCTCATTTGGTCCACTGGAAACGAGAAGCCGCGGAACTTCCCACTCTGTCATATTTTGACTTGAAGAATAAACAATATCGCCTTGCCAAGTATGCCATACCATCAGCCACTTTTTCAGATACGTATTGAAAAGAACGGATGGGTTTCCACCTGGGTGGCTCTTTAGACCTTTAATAGGGTTTTCTTTCCCTCCTAATCCAGGTTCAGTGAATCCTCCCTGATAGTATTTAAACCAACTCCCTGGGAGTGCTCTGAAGTCATTGGATATCGCCATGTAGAGGTAATGCTCTTGATAATAACAAACCCATCGAGAGTTTAAATTGTCATATACTACACAGAAATCCCCACTCCCCCCCCACATAGGCGTGGATGGCTTTCTCTTGGGAGATGTGATGATCTGGCCTACCTTGGTCCACGATTTTCCATCATTCATGGATTCACATATTGCTATTGACTTCCACGCTATCTTATTAGGATTTGGGTGCTTTCCCCATACATGATCTTCTGCATGATAAAATCCGAGTAGGTTTTGTCCCGAGAAACGATGGACGGACATCAACCATGCACCTCCATTGTCAAAGGATGTCTGTTTCCCTTTGGACAATACTGGTTTAGTGGGATTCAACTTCATTGATTCCACAGACTTACCAACAGTCCTATAGCTAGATGATCCTGCCCAATACATCTGCAAAGCATCCTCATTTTTCAAAATAGTAATGTGACCATCAGGGAACCATGGATACACTGGCACTCTCGATTCCATGTCTTGGACAACCTCAGAATCACCCAACTCGATCCTGAATCCCTCAGCGTGTACGGGATTGTTTATATGTACTAGAACGCTTACGTAAAAGATCACCAATCGCTTCAATACCATTTCGAGCTAACTCACTAAAATTAACAAAACCGTAAGATTAAAGATAACAAAACTTAGAAGATTATGCCAATTGAATACTCAAGAAATCTAATTTGGCTCGATTATCTTAATCACAATTAAGGCAGGATTTCAAAACACACAATGCTTCAGTTCTGCCAACCAATGCTCGCAGTTTAATAAATCATTAATCCTTGATAATCACATTACTAGGAAAATCCAGCTCCCGATACCATTTTTATCATCACCCCCCTTTACTCTAAAAATCTCATCGTGCTAGAATACTTCACGTCAATTCCTTACTGAGTGGGAGATTAGGCCAAGAACACAACACAGGGAACACAATGGAAACGCCATGGATACCAGCTAAATCACAAATTGTTTACCAGGCACAGTCTGACGAGAATGTGGCACAACCGTGCATCGTGCGTATGCTTGATGGCAACCTTATTATACTAGTGCAACAAAAAGGTAACGAACCAATTTTCATTCGATCCACTGATGGTGGAAGAACTTGGTCTCAACCTTACTCCGGCATATTGCCAGACGGTGCTGGTGAAATAAGTACCCTTGGTGTTGGTCATAACGGTCGATTAATAACAGTGTTGGGACACGCTAGCGAGAATTTAAGAACGTCTGTTGTGAAGAAACGTACCGTGATGTCATCGGGTGGCCGGGAATATCTTACCTACGAAGGCTATCGTTACAATGGGAGTCTACGCTTAGCTTACAGTAGCAATCAAGGAGAGACTTGGACAATGGGAAATGCGGTCGATTTCTCACCAATGGTTGCGGCATGGACCTGGGTTGGGGGAAGGATACTGGAACTCGGTAATGGTACACTGATAATTCCAGTGGCTGGTTATCTTTCTGAACAGGACATGGATGGTATCTGGCTAAGTACTGGGGTGGCCTTGAGCAAGGATGACGGTATCACTTGGGATTTATCGGTTATCGGTCGTGGCAGTTCTAACGACTGGATAATTTTCAGCGAGCCTGCGGTGGCCAAATTGAGAGGTGACATGCTAGTGGCACTAATGCGTACCGAGGATCGGGTAACAAAGCAAAATTCCGCCGACCCGCAAAGTAACA
Source organism: Candidatus Poribacteria bacterium (assembly GCA_002697225.1). The sequence goes on along the minus strand of NZUQ01000160.1, from coordinate 8,534 downwards.
GACACGGTTTGCATCAAGCAAGAAGCAGTGATGGGGGCAAGACTTGGTCATCTCCTATTAAGACGTTGGAAGGAACCCACTGCTCATTGACCCAACTTCTTGATGGAACACTGCTTTGTGGATGTCACCGCCCTCCCCGTCTAGCCTTAAGTGCCGATGGAGGTGAAAGTTGGTATGCTAATATGCTCTGGTCAACTGAAGCCCCAATGGAAAACTGGGGTTGGTATACCTCGGTAGAAGTAGTTGATACGAACACTGCTGTCGCTGTCATTAAACAGTATCCAGCTAAGAACATCATCCGCATTTGCTATCTACACCAACAAGGAACCTATCTAGGAAAGGAAGGGGATAATGTCAAATAAATTCAAACCAACCACCAAAATTCTAATAACTCTTGTGTTTCTTATTATTCTCACCAGTGGGTACTTTGGATCGATTGCATTGGCTGAAGGAGGCGAAGACTATCGGATATTTCTGCGATACGCTGATTCCACTGTTACAGAGACATCGTGGGAACCTACCAAGTCGTGGATTATTTATAAAGGACGCCCAGCAACTCATGAAGAACGATATCGAGTAATTCCATGTGTAGTTCGTATGCCGGATGGAACTATCATTGCCTTGGTAGAACCAGGTGGTAGCAAGCCTATTTTTATTCGCTCCACAGATGGGGCGAAAACTTGGTCTAAACCCTACCAAGGAATACTGTTGGAGAATGTTAAGACAGTAAGTACTCTTGGTGTGCGCTGTGATGGTCGCCTAATGGCAGTTTCTGAAAAACCTATGCGATTGATTTACAGTAGCGACCAAGGCAGAACCTGGGAAATGGGCAGCGAAATAGCCTCCTCGCCCATGAATTCCGCTTGGGTGTGGACAGGTGGACGGATATTGGAACTGGATGATGGGACGTTGGTAGTTCCTGTAGCTGGTTATCTCCAGGCAGGCTGGCTGAGTTCGGGTGTCCTAATCAGCAATGATGACGGTAAAAACTGGAATTTTTCGATTATTGGCTATGGTAATCCTAGCAATATGATGATTTTCAGTGAGCCAGCGGTCGCTAAAATGGATAACGGAGGATTAGTGGCGTTAATGCGCACTGAGGATCGAGTATCAGAGTTAGTCCCCGGCGAACCGCGAGGTGAGCGAACTGGTTTATATCGGGCTAACAGTTGGGATGGCGGCAAGACTTGGTCTAGCCCAGTTGAAACCTTAACTGGATCGCATTGCTCGGTCGTTCAGCTTCCTGATGGAATACTTCTTTGTGGATATCATCGTTCGCCTCGTTTGGCCCTGAGCAGCGATAGCGGAAGGAGTTGGTATGCCAACATGCTTTGGATAACAAAAAAGCCCAGAGCTGACTGGGGTTGGTACACCTCGGTAGAAGTAGTTGACCAAACCACCGCTTTGGTTTTGATCAAAGAGATGCAAACACCCAATACCATTCAGGCTTGTCTACTATACCGCCAGCCTCAACACTCACCTTAAAAGAAAGTGCTTAGTGGTAACTACCTTTGCTATTACCAACCCAAAGCTATTGGTCTTTGTACTAAAATCNCGCAGTGAAAACAGCAAAAAACGANACCAAAAATTTGGGAAAGTAAGGAGAATTGGTATTAGCATANNTCTATTAGATTTATCCATAGTNGAGTATATTANTAAGTANCCTNNACTATTTTTTAGCNACAGTCANAGCTTATAATGTAATGAAANTTAAAGTATGAATTAAAGAAATGCCAATGAAAAACACGGCAANAAGAGATATTTTACTAGAGGAACGNTATCGTGTTGGAAGTCCACGTTCAAAAGAACTATTCGAGCGTGCTTGCAAAACNATGCCNGGTGGAGTCAAAGGGGCATACTTTCATCAGCCATATCCNTTAACGATGAGCCNAGGTGACGGATGTTACGTGTATGATGTTGAAGGACGGAAATTTACAGATTTTGCNAACCATCATAGCACTATGATTCTNGGGCATAATCACCCAGNAGTTNTAGAAGTGGTTCAAGAGCAATTGGAACGTGGNATCGCNCTAGGCGCAGCCANGGGTATCGAAACAGAATTATCCGNGGAGATGTGCCGTCGTATATCTTCAGTGAATCGAATACGCTTTTGCAACTCTGGAACTGAGGCGACGCTACACGCTATACGACTGGCACGCGGTTTCAGTGGACGAACCAAAATTGCCAAATTTGAGGGAGGATANCACGGCAGNCATGACATTGTCGAAGTCAGTGTCTCCCCTTCTTTGGAAAAAGCCGGTGNTGAAACTATGCCTAACAGCATTCCTACAACTGGAGGCATATCCCCATATGCAACTGAAGAAGTCGTTGTTCTTCCTTACAACGATGAAGTTTCTATCGAAAANCTAATAACCCGACATNGTGATGAGTTAGCCTGTGTCATTTTTGATCCTAAAGCTGGTGTNCTTCCGNTACGTAAGGAATTTGTTCAGTTCGTTCGAGAGACCACACGGGAGAACGATGTGCTACTTATTTTCGATGAAATTGTCGGCTTTCGAGTAGGACAGGGAGGATTACAGGAATACTATGGTATCTTACCGGATCTAACGACGTACGGTAAAATCATTGGTGGTGGTTTCCCTGTTGGAGCGTTTGGTGGAAGAGCAGACATTATGGATCTATTAGACAATACTCGCAAAAACACTGGATTTTCCCAGAGTGGCACGTTCAGTGGACATCCGGTTGTTATGGCAGCGGGACTGGCAACATTGAAACAATTGACACCTGAGGTATTTGCGCATCTGAATGAGTTAGGCAACCAGCTTTGCCATGGGTTGAATGACCTTTTTTTTCGCAAAAACGTATCAGCACANGCCATCAACATTGGGTCAGTCTTCAGTATTCATNTCACTGGCGAAGTNCTGACAAACTACCGTAGTCTTGCACGTNCCAACAAGNAAATGACACATCGGCTCTTTCTCNCCCTGTTNGAGCANGGTTATTTCCTCAGCCACGGATTGTCAATGAACGCAATTTCGTCACCTATGAACCCTGTACATATAGACGGTTTGATAGAAGCAATGGGGAAGATTGTGTGCTAAACAGGATTGGAGATGAACAGACACACTACCTAATAATTCAAGTAAATGAAAGCAACTCTCAGACGCCTATTTTTTTAATGTTTATCGGTTAAATCAGCTCTGCTATAATGTCAGAAAGTTAAAGATCTGCTATANTGTCAGAAAGTTAAAGAATAGTTTAAACTTTCTTGAANAGTTCAGGANTGTAGATGTTATTTCAAAAAGAATTCAAGCTAGTAAAACGGTAACTTGGCCCATTAAAGAAAAGATAAAGGTATATATAAGTTATTTAGGGAGGACACTGCTATGTATAAATCTGCGTTCTTAGGTTGTGGTGGACGAGCACGAGGACACGCCCAAGCATATCAGCATGTAAAAGGTGGTGAAATTGTTGCCATATGCGATATNAATGAACAACTTCTCAACAATTTTGGTGATGACTTTGGNATCTTAAANCGCTACACAGATCTTCATCAAATGTTGGATCAAGAAAGCCCCGATTTGNTGCATATTGTCACAGCACCCACATTGCGCGGAACAGGTCAACTGATNCGTCATTCGCTAATGCAAATTGCGTCGGANNATGAAGTGCCTGCGGCTATTGTGGAGAAACCAATTGCAGTGGCAGCAGAAGATTGGAAACAGNTAGCGGAATTATGTCAGAATACCAAGACGAAATTTTGTGTGAACACGCAACTTAATTTCCATCCGCGAAATTTGGAACTCAAACGTGATATAGCAGCCGGAAGAATAGGTGAGATTAAGTTTATTGACGCTAGCGCGCGCTCGACACCAATAGATCAAGGGCCACATGTCCTCCAGCTAGTTTCTTCATACATCGACAATTCGCAACCCGTCAAAGTTTTTGGCCAAGTTGCAGGTGGAAGCCCGTTGGATTCCCTTCAGCCATCTCCAAGTCACGCAACGGCATCAATAACTTATGCCAATGGCGTACGTAGCCTGGTTACCTTTGGAACTGAAGGGGCACCAGCGATCAGTGATAATTCAGGTGCACATCGACACAAACGGATTGCTGTTTTAGGTACTCATGGCTTCATTCATTGGAATATGGATGGTTGGGAACGTAACACGCCTGAGAATGGGTACGAAAGTGGTATTCACAGTTACGGTGAACAGGATATTTTAGGTCAAGCTGGGCTTACTGACGCAGTTTTTGATTGGCTTGATGATGACCAAAATGTGCATCCAACTCATCTTGCCCAATCACTGGCAGAATTTAACCTCTTAATGGGAATATATCAGAGTGCTTTAACATACGCACCTGTTGAGCTCCCGTTTGACCCGCCAGACGGTTTAATCGACTCAATGAAAGAGACCCTGCTTTAATTTATTGGAAGTCAGTATCAAAAACTAGGCTGTTTGAACCGAAGTGCGACATAGATCGCAATAGACAACACGTCCGAGGCACCCTTTCCGGGTAATCTTCGAATTATGAGTACGATTGATCAATCGTTACAACCCAAACCTCCACTTTGGCTGGTAATGGCAACAACCGCTATGGCCGGGGGTATGGGGTGGGGCATTCGCGGCCAGTATGGCCACGAGACTGGGGCTATGATTGCAGGTGTGCTGGTGAGCCTCATTTTGGTGTTCCTTTTTTGTCCAAATAATGCGTCTATCCATGTGATTCGGGCTGCTGCACTGGGAACGATTGCCATGGGCTTCGGAGGTTCAATGACCTACGGCCAGACAGTCGGCTTGACTCATGACACGCCGCTGGTAGGAAACTGGGCTTCCCTTCGTTGGGGTATGCTCGGCCTAGCTATCAAGGGAGGAGTTTGGATCGGATTCTCCGGGTTTTTCCTTGGCGTAGGCTTAGGCGGCAAGCGCTATCGTCCTTTCGAGATGTTTCTGCTAGTCATTGGCATGTTGACTGCTGTTGTAGCAGGATGGTGGCTGTTTAACTCACCACACGACCCGGGAAGCAAACGCCTGCCGCTACTATACTTTTCTGACCACTGGAACTGGGAACCGGGAGTTGAACTGAAGCACCGTCCCGAAATTTGGGGAGGACTATGGTGCGCGCTGGTCACAGGCATTCTGTACTCCACTTTAGCAAAGAAGGATACTCTCGCAAGAAACTTGGCGTTATGGGGGATCTTGGGAGGGGCGTTAGGTTTTCCACTTGGCCAAGCGTTGCAGGCCACCCACGTGTGGAACCCTAATTTCTTCAGCGAGAGCTTCATTGGGTCGTTCACCCGATTTTTCAACTGGTGGAACGTGATGGAAACCACTTTTGGCACAATCATGGGGGCTGTACTTGGCCTTGGTTTGTGGCTGAACCGACGCCGAATTGACATTTCGTCCGAGCCGGATGTCAGTCCCCTACCCGGCTGGTTGATCGGTGGATTAATGAGTCTTCATTTGTTCCTGCTGGTTTTGGTGGACTTTAGTAGTTTCTCTTGGATCGACGGTGTCTACGACCTCGGCTTAATGATGGGTCTTGTTCCGCTAGTGGCCTGCGTGCGAGGCCGTTGGTGGCCATACCTGCAACTGCTACCAATCACACTCCTTCCCATTGCTGGAAAGACATTGCGCATGTTGGTTTATTCGGTAGCCAACCCAATCAACTTCAGCGTAGGTTGGCTAGCGTATTTCATCCTACCAATGCTATTCGCCACAACCCTCACAGTTGGTTTCGCTTACAAAGCGAAACCAACCGGAGAGCATCCTGCTTTCATCCGAAGTGCACTCATATTCTGCACGTGGATTTACTTTTGGCTGAACTTCGCCTTTTTCGGTTTTCCCCTACCATGGTCAGATTGGACAGGACGGACTCCCAACGCGATCCTATTTTTCATCTCGGCTATGGGACTCACTTTGACCGCTTTGTTCTTCGATCCTGCTGAGCGTCGTTGGTACTACAAGGCATGGAGAAAAGGCTGGAGTTGACTGGGTAGTCAAACAGGAGCATTAGGACACAGGTCAATATCGAAACCATGTATTCGGCGATTGGGGGCTTGAGAACTCTGTTGAGTCCATAGGGAGCAATCACTTCCGTTACCCAGGCCAAGAATGGGGCTACGGTTAACGTAACAGGTAAAGCTGGTATCTATGACAGGTCTACGATACGTACTACCTGCGTGTTGCTAACTAAAACTGCCCAGATAGAACCTTTCTGTTATCACTTCTTGCAGCCCGATATTGACAAAAGCAGAGACGCCCGTTATCATTATTGAATTAAAGACAAGACATTCGAAGGAAATTTAATGCCGCTAATTGAACCTGACGGTGGGGAATTGATTAATCTCATCGTTCCGGAAAATCAAAGATCAGCAAGTAAATCGGAAGCTGAATCATTGCCGAAACTGATCATCAACGAACATCATTTACAATGGATCCACATATTAAGCGAAGGTTGGGCGAGTCCTATTACGGGATTTATGCGTGAGGATCAGTTTTTACAAACAATTCATTTTAACACTATACGGCAACCGAATGGGACATTTGCCAATCAATCCGTTCCGATTACGCTCGATATCTCAGACCAGGATTACGATCGCCTACAAAACACCGATGCAATTACCCTGTTAAAATCAAATGGTGAGCCTGTAGCAATTTTACGAGATCTGGAGTTTTATACTAATCCGAAAGAAGAATACGCTGCCCGAACTATTGGATTTACACATGCTGGCCACCCAACAGTTGAACGAATTATGAAAATGGGCGCGCAGTTGGTTGGCGGAGATCTCGAAGTTCTCAGCCCTATCGTTTATAATGATGGGCTTGATCACTACCGTCTTTCGCCCACTGAGTTACGTGCAGAATTCGACAAGCGTGGTGCAGACGCAGTTTACGCTTTTCAACTCCGAAACCCAGTCCATAATGGCCATGCTTTATTAATGAATGAAACAAAAGAGCAACTAAAAACACAAGGATACAAAAATCCTGTGCTTCTGCTTCACCCGCTTGGAGGATGGACAAAAGAAGATGATGTTCCTCTAGATGTTAGGATGCGTCAACATGATGCAGTACTTAAAGATGNTATACTAGATCCTATCTCAACAGTTATTTCTATTTTTCCCAGCCCAATGCTNTACGGAGGTCCGACAGAAGTTCAATGGCATGCCAAAGCCCGAATCAATGCCGGGGCGAGTCACTATATTGTNGGGCGNGACCCTGCNGNAATAACACATCCAGAGACGGGTGAGCCCATCTACGATCCATTCCACGGCATGAAAGTCCTGCAGATGGCTATAGGTCTGGAAAAACTGGAAATCATTGAGTTCAAATTTGCTGCTTATGACAAGGTTTCTGGCAAGATGGGATTCTTTGATCCTAGTCGAGCCGACGATTTTCTGATGATCTCTGGTTCACAAATGCGCGAATACGCCCGAAACGGAGAAACACCTCCAGATGGATTCATGGGTGAAAGAGCTTGGCAAGTTATTGCAGAATACTACGCCTCAATCAATTAAGCACAACTATTAGATTGGTGTTTCGATTGTACTATCACAAAGGGTAAATTAAATGTCAATTAGGCTAAAAAGCAGCTATTCTAACATTGAGAGCTGGTTCCGTGGAAATTTGCACACGCACACTACAGAGAGTGACGGTTCCTGTCCTCCGGAGGTAGTGATTGCTGATTATGAATCTCGAGGCTATGATTTTCTCTGTATTTCCGATCACGATATTTTGGTAGATCCAAATCAATATCAGCAGGATACTTCCATGACACTAATCCCCGCAGTAGAAGTGACAGCACATGGGCCACACATTCAACAAGTCAATGCAAATGATCGTGTCGCTCCTAATCCGGATCGGCAAGTTGTGGTGCGAGAGATCGTTGCCGATCAGTCAATCTGCATTTTGAATCATCCTAATTGGGGGGCACAATACAACCATTTCCCACATGATTTAATGGAATCACTGGATGGATATCATGGTATCGAAATCTATAATGGTGTTATCCAGCGATTGCATGGGGCGGCACTAGCCTCGGATCGATGGGATCGCCTACTGTCTGGTGGTCATCGGCTTTGGGGGTATGGTAATGATGACTCCCATCAACCGGGAGATGTCGAAATCGCATGGAACGTTGTACAAGCTGAAGATTGTACTGTTGACCAAATTGATGCAGGGTTACGTAACGGCAATTTTTACGCTTCCACTGGTGTTACTATCAGTTCAATAAGAGCTAGTGGCACAACGGTCTATGTAAAAACTAAAGACGCTCAGAGAATTCGCTTCGTCAGTAAATTAGGAGTAGTTCAGTCAATTGTTGATGAAGCTGAAGCTAGTTACACTTTGCCAGAAGACTCGACCCAAGCACTTAGCTTGAGTTATATCCGAGCGGAATGCTACGGATCAGGAGGAAGTGTGGCTTGGACCCAGCCAATCTTTATCGAGGAAAAAGCATAGCCCTATATAGCGCCTCGCGAACTTTAATGTGCTGCACAATTTGAAGCTATAGTTTTTCAAGCTTAATTTTGTGGGAATTAATTGGCTTTTTATCATATGGATAATTTCCCT
>NZUQ01000159.1 GCA_002697225.1 Candidatus Poribacteria bacterium | reverse complement strand
TGTCGGCGGCGACTGTGCGTAGTTCGGAGGCGTATAGTAGCGGTTGGATACGGTCAGTGAGCATCGCAACGGCTTTGATTGCGTCCACCGCGTGTTCGATCGCAACGAAGTATTCCGTTTGCAGTTCGTTACCCTTTGCGGGCACGTCACCTATAGCGAAGTGCGGAAGTCGTTCCCACCACGGTCCTGTGGTGTTGCGTCTGGCGTCCAAACGAGCACCGAATAGTTCGAGCTTGGCTTCGAATCCGGCCTCCTCGTGAACCTTGAGTCGGACAGTCGCCCAAGGCCAGTTAGCGAACCCGTCTTTGTTTCTATACGTGAATAAACTCACGCTGTAGGCATTGTTCATGATCTCGGCAAACTTCTCGTAAAGGATGGTCTTCTTCAGGCCCTGGTACGTGTATTCGTTGACGCGAAACGTTGGCTGAATATCGAGCTTCACTCGCGTCACGATTCCAAGCGCACCGAGATGAACGACGGCACCCAGAAATTCGTCCGAATCTTTTTTCCGGGAAAGTGTGTGTAATTCTCCATCTGCCGTCACCAATTCGATTTCCGCAACTGCGGAGGCAAGATTCCCGTTCTTGCTGCCGGAGCCATGCGTGGCCGTGGCGATAGCTCCCGCAACCGAGATATGCGGTAGCGATGCAAGGTTGTGCAACGCGTAGCCCTGGCGATCGAGTTCCGGTCCGAGTTTGCTATACGTGATGCCCGCTTCGACCGATACGGTTTTCTCTGTCTCGTCGATCTCGAGCATACGATTCATCGAGCGAAGTGAAATCAACTGATGGACGTTGTCTGCAATGCGGCTGAAACAATGACGCGAGCCCAATGCCTTCAGGCTATTCTGCTTCTTTACGAACTCCTGAAGTTGCTCGACGCTTTCGATGTTCAGCAAACGGTTCGTCCCATAGCGAACATTACCTGCCCAGTTGAACTGCGCAGCATCTTGCTGAGCGAAGAGAGTCTTAGCGTTGGATACAGCCCCCAATCCTACAGGTACGCATTTTAGGAAAGCTCGTCTGTCTATCCTCATAACATCATATCCTCCAAGTTGGCTGCAGCGAGTAACTTACACGCCAATCCCGAGTAACTCACTGGCATTCAGCTTTTTTAACTACCCAACCGTACCGATTAAGGTATCGGTCGAGCTTCCATTCTACCGATCGACCATAAGCCCTTTTGGCATAGATCGATTGCTCATCTCTTTGGGCGATTAACTCAAAAGATGTTGGGATTGGTATGTGTTCATCTTGTTCATAAAAGTCGTATCTATCAAATCTTATCAATTTACCCCTCTTTTTTGCCAAAAACACCCACATTGAACCAAATTATAGAATAGTGAGACACAAAATACGGACGTTTCATTAAGTAGACATCATCAGACGTATAGTGTCATTGGTAGAAATTTAGCTTGAGTATTGATCGGTTTCTAAGAAGTTGAAGACCAAACACCTATCTGGCGTAAGAGGCTTTTTTTGATTTTACAGATCATGGTGTATGCTGGATCATAGACGTTACCGATATCATATTCCACACATTGTCCTAGTAGGATATGTGCCGCCCGCTTTTCTAGCCCAAGTTCCTCCAGCCAGTGTATTAACTCTGTCGTTGCATGCTGTAGGGCTTGATCTAAAGGACGGGCGTTGCCCGCTGTTAAAATATAATCATCATTTTCTGCTCGAGGCCAAGCAACGTTACCGTCTTTGATTAAGTGGGTTGTGAACTGTACATCAAAGGAGATCTCGATACCTGTACCGACAATCTCTCCGTCTCCTTGCACCGCGTGCCCATCGCCCAAATGGAATAGCGCTCCGGTCACAAAAACTGGCAAATGAACAGTAGCCCCTTCAGCGAAACCACGATAATCCATGTTCCCACCATGTGTGGAGGACGTGGCAGTCGAAATAGCTTGACCCCTGGGCGGAGCAACGCCGAAACAACCCACCATTGGTTCAAGTGGAATCGTAAGTTTTCCTAATTGGGTGTCTGGGGAAATTAATGTTGCCGTCCATTTTTCAGTGTCAATCTCCCATTCAGCTTCTCCACTCTCTGGCATTTGTGAAGCGACATACTCAGGATCAAGAACATTTGGTGCAACCACTGTTGCTGTTCGACCAATTCTTCGGTTAGGTTTCAACTGGTCAAAGTGAACCGATAGAGTGTCTCCTGGTTCAGCCCCTTCAATATAAAACGGACCTGTTTGCGGATTTCCTCTGGGTGTAACTGATTGATCCAATTTGTCCCGACCTCCGCTATCCACAGTCGTTGTAATAACCGTATCGCCGCTATCGATATGCAATACAGGTTCGTGAGCTCCTATCGCTGTGTAATATACATTTGGTTGAAAGTTGTGGACTGCCATCCGTATTCTCCCTATTTATATTTTCTGATTTCAATGATTAGCGATTACATGATTTTAAGATGTCTAACATTATAGCAAAAAATGTCTGTAATCAAAATGAACATTTCTTCTGACCTGAATGGCCAGTCGTAAAGTCGTTTTGATTGGTTGATTCTTGTTACTCTCTTTGAGCATGGCCATTCCTCTCGTGGACAGTTTTCTGCTATTTCCCGTATGTTTCCCAATACCTCATTGACTGTCTTAAGTTATCATGACACAATGATGAATGAGTATCGATATTTAATATATTTATATAGTATGCGATGTTTAGAAATCTGAGTGCAGCCAAAAGGGAAGATATGAGAATCGATCGAATTGATGTCTACTATGTTGAATTACCATTGATCTATCCTTGGCGAACAGCTTATGGTGAAGATGCCGCTATTGATTCGGTNCTGGTACGCATGGTTTCTGGTCAACACGTTGGTTGGGGGGANTCCACCCCTTTCAAAGCGCCAGCCTATTCACCTGAAACCGCGATGTCNGTTTATCATACAATAACCGAGTTTATTGCTCCNGCTCTGGTNGGGCNAGAATTCGAAACNGCTGATCGACTTCTGGATACATGCAAATGGATCAAAGGAAATCCGTTTGCCAAGGCTGGNCCGGAGATTGCNTGGTGGNTGCTTAAAGCTGACATGCAAAAAGTTCCATTATATCNTTTATTAGGTGGNACTTTTAGAGATGTTGAGGCNGGTGCTGATTTCGGTGTGCANGATTCGATTGATATGTTACTGGAAAAGATNGAAGGTGCTGTTAANGATGGATTTAAACGGGTGAAACTAAAAGTGCGCCGGGGTTGGGATCTCGATATGTTNCAGGTGGTCTGTTGTACCTTTCCTCGNCAGACTTTTCATATNGACTGTAATTCNGGATANACACTGGATGATATNGACTTCTTTAAGAAGGTNGATGAACTTGGGCTNGCNATGATTGAACAACCACTATATCANAATGATTTGCTGGATCATGCGGAATTACAAAAGCAGATTGGTACACCTGTTTGTCTNGATGAGTCANTTGACTCGGTNCGTGCTTTTGAGTNNGCCTTGAAACTAAAATCGTGTCAGGTTCTTAATATTAAGACCGGCCGTGTTGGGGGGCTGTCAGTGGCGGTTAAACTACATGATATGGCNCGTGANGCAGGTATTCCCTGCTGGGTTGGGAGNATGCTGGAAAGTGGTGTTGGNGCTGGTNTCTTGGTTGACCTAGCGACGCTTGATAATTTTACTTACCCAGGAGACCTGTTTCCCAGCCGGTTTTTCTACCGTCAGGATTTGACAGAACCAGAACTGGTATTAAATGATGACTGTACTTTCACGCCGTCGACAGTCGTTGGCATACCCTATAACCCGGTACATGAACGCATCGAACAGGTGGCAAAACTCAGTCAGACTATATTACCTAGGCGATAAGTATCTTTACCAAGTCGTTTAGAATTGTATGGATATGACAGAATATCTGCTCGGAATAGGACTCAGCGGTTGAACTCGTCGGGTTTTTTACTGTCAGGNGGCCAGTACCCGTTACGAGATTGTTCCCACAAATTACCACATAGGCCTGAGGTTACCCTCCACTCAGATGCACCCAAGTCTGGATCGGGATGAAAAAGAAAACGCTGGACTTCTGCTCTCTTTTTCGTTTATCCTGAGGGAGAATTTTCCTACAATGATTGGGATTAGGTTTATATGCAGGGATCTCAGGTNAAAGGAATAAGTCAAAGGTGGATTTCAAGAGATCATTGAGCTTTTACCATAGTTTCAGTCGAATATATGCAACTAAAGAATAGATCCAACAACAATCCACATGGCTAAGAAACTTACTGTCGCTGTTGCGTATCTTGTAGTGTTTGTTTTTATCGGTTGCGGCGAAGACGAGGATATACTTGAAAATGCTCCCAGAGAGATTCTATGGNAAAAGGATGGTTCGCTGATGACATTGATTCTAGCGAGCCGCTTTNAAATGGGTGATAACTTGGACAATATGGAAAATTCGCTACCTGTTCATATGGTTAAACTCGATGCTTTTTATATAGACATTTACGAGGTTACCATCGGCCAGTTTAAGGAGTTTGTCAACCAGACAAGATATAACTTTAATCGTTGGAACGATGTAGCGGATTTTTCTGCTACTGACGCTCACCCCATCGTTTATGTTACGTGGGCTGATGCTGAGGCGTACGCCAAATGGGCGGGGAAACGGTTGCCTACAGAAGCAGAATGGGNATATGCCGCACGAGGAGGCTTAACGAGTAAACGCTACCCGTGGGGGGATGAGCTTTCACGTAATAATGCAAATTATGAAGGCGTTGAAGGAAATGNCCAGTGGGATAGAGAAACCGCACCTGTGGGTAGTTTTTTGCCTAACGGNTATGGGGTTTATGATATGGCTGGTAACGTCTGGGAATGGTGCGNTGATTGGTATAGTAAGGATTATTACAGCCAATCCTCAACACAGAATCCAAAAGGGCCGAAGGCAGGGCAGTACCGTGTACTACGCGGAGGTTCTTGGTCAGACCATGAGTACGGCCTGCGAGTGGCATATCGTTACGAATACGAGCCGAAAACTGGTCATTATCTTGGCGGGTTTCGTTGTGTTTCCGATTCACTTGAACCTTAATAAGATCCTGTTCATGTTGATTGTGCCTAGCGAAAAATCCCACTGCACCATAAGGGTCTTCTACTAATGGGCGATTGCCCATCCCCGGGACACTGGAGGTCATAATATGCCAGTCACGGGACACTACGTCGTCCCCATAGCATATAGAAGCTTTTCCTTCTTCGGGTCGCGTAGTGTTCTAGGGGGGATCGACCCCGAAAGATTTGTAGACCTTCGGATTGGCAGCAAAGATGGGGATTGACTTACCGTTCTCCTGCTTGAACCGAAAGTAACCGAATACAATTCCGCGTATGCCGCCTTCCTCCCAAGCAACGTTCCAGCGGGTCTTGCATGAAAATCCAGCCGATCATAATTAACCTCCTTGGTTATAAGGAGCTTAATCGAGCTGAGGTGGACCAGTGTAACCGATGCTTTGCCAACCGGCTACGTCACCGCCTTTCAGGCGATATGGATGGGGGATAATTCCCAAAGAACGGTCTTCGACCGGAAGTAAAATGCGTTGATGGTTAGCTTGAGCTGACTGTTTCAAGGCCACCGCGATTTCTAGAGCCTGACGATAATCGTGACCGCTGCACATGGCTTCAGATTCCGTGTCGATAGCCANCATCAGCCGTTCNATGGCCGAAANGAAAACGTTAGGTTGAGGTGTATCCATGAACTTGGGTNTGACTACCGAGGCGTCATTTCCTTGAGTGATCACTGGTCCNGAAGAGGTAATTTGTACCTGNCCGTCTTCCCCTNTGATGGAAACTCGGCAGGAATCGTTTTTTGAGGGTTCTGATACTTGGCAGACAATGTCATGAGACAAACCCAATTGNCCATATGCGGGACAGTCAATCTCCTGATTGTTGATTTCGGTTGTTGGCATCCAACCGGATTCTGGTGGTAGTGTCCATCCTTCCACCCATGATACTTCCATNCCGGTTAGTAAACGAACCATCGTCAACTGAACACATCCACCACCAGAAACTTCGCGTGGTAATCCAGCTGGAATTTCTGCCCCGGTCAAACGACCGATACTACCTGATTGTATCCAGTCAGCGATCTCCGGCAAGTAGGGACCGTCCCAGTAACCTGTACCGCAACCGAAGGCGGTACCACGATCACGACAGGTGCTTACCATTTCATCGGCTTGTGACAGGGTTACAGCAATTGGTTTTTCGCATGAGACCGCTTTAACACCAGCTTCCGCGCAGGCAATCACCGCCTCTGGGTTATGGGAGACCGGCAAAATTATGGAAACAATATCTGGCAGATCATTAGCCAATAGGTCCGTTACCGTGTCGAAAATTACTTCGACATCATATCGGTCAGCAAAAGCTTGACGACGATCGTGTGCTTGATCTACCAGTGCTANAATNTGACAGTCTGGATGTTCGGCATAAGCTCGAAGATAGTGACGTCCCCATGTGCCAGCTCCACCTACGACGGCAACTCTATATTTCTGGTTTTTCAAAACGACTCCTTTCAGCTTTTTCAGTTCTTAAGGACTATAAATGCGGTTTATTGATTTAAGTTTGGTTTTTCGTGCTTAGGCTGACATAGGTCTTATCAATCTGGGTTAAGATGTTATTGGGATTCTATCGCTTTAGCCTGAACCCAAAATGTTGAAAAATTTGGTCAACTGCTAAGTGCTCAGGTATGGTGCCAGCACGATTAATTTATCAACANTCTTCGCCCATCGTTTTCCCTTCTGAGTGGTACTACGATGTTATATTTATGTAGGTATTGGTTTTACTTCCTTCGAGTAGTCGCAACGGTCAGGCCTAATCGAATTCTATCATTGAGGTATTTTCTCAACCTGTCAACCATACTCTCGTATAGGTTAACAGAATTTTGGTGGGAGGGCAGATGAATTCTATCTGTTTAACGTGATAGCAATGCCTAGAGAGGTGGTAGGTGTGTGGTAACTGGGTAACTAAATAACGAATCGTTTGATTTCACTCATCAACGATGTTCCAACAATAGATCATTTATTTGTCCAACTTGGCTGATCAATCCTGATATCGTCGGGGGACAGGAAATTAGTCTGGTTGTTGGGAAAAGTAGTTGAACGGGTTTGACAAATTAGAGTTGATACTATANAATAACTAGAAAGATTTTTGTAGAGAGGCCAAATGGAAAATCAGGTAGGTTCAGGAAAAAAAAGCCGCCGTGACTTCATCAAGGCGGCGGGAGCGACAGCCCTGACGTCTGTTGTCGCCCCCACAATNCTTCATGCTGCTGACAAAACGGGCAAAAGTAACCTTGTTGTTGGTACAGNCGAGTATCGTTACGAAGTATTCCATGACTGGCCACAGTTGCCCTCAAAGTTCAGTTGGCAGACCACCCACAATGTGGCTGTTGACGCAGAGGGATTGCTCTATGTTATCCACGAGGGCAAAGCCGACTTAACTGATCACCCTTCTATATTTGTGTTTGATCAAAAGGGAAAGTATGTCCGTTCCTTCGGCAATCAGTTCCAAGGCGGTGGTCATGGACTGGAGGTACGCACTGAAGGTGGGGATCAATTTCTATACGTTTGCGCCTATCAGCAAGTCAAGGCCTTTGCCAAGCTTACACTAACAGGCGAAGTGGTTTGGGAGAAGTATGCTCCGATGGACAGCGGAATCTATCAGAAGGATGAGGACACTATTCGCGTCAAGCGTTGGGGCCGTGACGCCTTTATGCCAACTAACTTTGCTTTTCTAAATGATGGAGGCTTTCTNTTAGCCGATGGATATGGTTCTTTCTANATTCACCGCTACGANAAGGANGGCAANTGGGTTTCGAAATTTGGCGGGCCGGGNCAAGGTGAAGGCAAGTTTGAAACGCCNCATGGAATCTGGATTGATCAGCGGCNGGATCGTCAGGAACGAGTGGTGATTTGTGANCGTGCTCACCATACACTACAGTANCTTACTTTGGACGGAGAATATATTGAGACTCTCAGNGGCTACGGCNTACCAGCCAATATTGATANNTGGAAGGATCTGATGNTGGTTCCTGANTTGCATGCTCGCCTAAGCATTCTCGANGGTGAAAATAATNTTGTTGCCCGTCTAGGTGATGACGTTGAGCGGGTAACTGGAGAGAAAGACGTCCGCAGTGATCCCAACAGATGGATGGCAGGCAAGTTCGTCCATCCGCATGATGCCTGTTTTGACTCCGAGGGTAATATCTACGTTGCCGAGTGGGTAGCCACCGGCCGAATCACAAAATTACGTCGCCTTAGCTAAAATTAAGGAGCAATATTCTAGTCAACTTTTAGTGTGTGGGTTCCTCTTTGGTTAGTTTTTGCTCGAGTATCTTTCAGATCATAGCTTTGTTGTTTTTTTATCATCACCACTTAGCTCGTTAAGGAGTTTAATATGCCAGTTTATTTCTTAGAGGATTTAAAGGACGAAGCGATTGATAACAAGTACCTTGCTATTGTTATTGCTACGAAACGTGCTCGTCAACTGAATAGAAGAAGCATTGAGCAGTTGAATCCAAGTACAAAACGATCGGCTTCTGTCGCTCTGGATGAGTTATTTTCAGGGGAAATTCAGTTTCGTGAAGAAGTTGAAGCTACCCAAGAAGTTGATGATGAGGTATCCCTTGATTATTTGATATCTATGAATTCTTACGATGATGATTCATCCGATGATGACAGCTAGAAGCAATCGGAATCTAACTGTATAATTTTCTTTTTCTCTGGCACTTAACTTAAGGAAGCCAGTTGTTTTCCAACCTTCATGGAATTCTTCCCCTCTTTTGTTGGCATTGTATCAACAAGAGGATCGTCGCCAAAGACCTACATTTCGTAGACCTGCTGTATATCAGGAGCTATGCTATGTAAACTCTGGTAGGTAAGCAGTTTGACGAGCCAGCAGCTCTTCCATCATTTGTTCAGCGCGATTGGGACTATCAACCGTGGGTTCAAGTAACAGGGCTGATAGAAGAGCTCGTTTCGATCTTTCCGCGTAAGCTTCCACCAGCAAGTTCTGTATGGAAATCTGTTGTCGGCACATAGCAGCGATTCCTTCTGGTAACGGACCAACTTTAATAGGGTGAATACCGTTACCATCAACTTTGACAGGTACTTCCACAATGGCGTCTTCTGGTAGGTTACTAACATATTTTTCTGTGTTTGGAACGTTCAAACCGGCAAAACGGGAAGGCTGATCGAGTTCAATGGCGCAAATAATAGGTACAGCCGCCTCAGTGGTTGGTGATGCTAATGATTCTGTCATTGGTGTTTGACGGTCAGCGACCTGTTGAATCTCCTGCCAAGCCGGCAAACTGGTGTCATCTCCCGTTTCTCGAACCCTGACATGGCGACGTCGATAGTTCTCGAACTTTGGTCCTATCATATCGTAAGCAAAACCCACGTACTCACCGATATGGCTATCGAAAGGGAAGGTCAAAAGGCCGAAAGTTTGATGGAGAAATCGTGCCAGCGGCTGGACGACGGTTTCATCCTCTGCAATGGCTTTATTTAAAACTGGTGTCATATCCGTGCCGGTTTTTATATCATTGACACCTAAGATCCAATGAAAGTGGTTAATCCCGCCGATCAAGAATTCTAGATCGTTCGGGTTCTTGCCCATTATTCTTGAAGCGACTTCGCAGGTTCCCTGGGTACCATGGCAAATACCGACGGCATCCAATTTTGTCAATTTGCTGATAGCTAGGCAGATACGGCTTTCCGGGTTGGTAAAGTTCAAAACTAGAGCTTGGGGACAAACCTCCTCCATGTCTTTGATGATTGGCATCATCAGATGTGTACTGCGTAAGGTATGAAAAGCTGCTCCAGGACCACCGTTTTCGCCGTAGATGTGTCGGAATCCGTAGGTTAGCGGCGTATAGAAGTCCTGTTCCCAGAGCGTAATTCGGTCTCTAGCCACACAAGTGATCACATAGTCGGCATCACAGAATGCTTGGCGGCGGTTGGTGGTAGCCTCAATTTGGGTTGGTACCCGTCGGTACTCTTTTAGGACCTCCGAGAAATGATACATTCGATCTAGGGCAGTTTGCTCGACATCTACCAGCACCAATTTTAGTTCGGTTTCCTCGCTCAACCTGGTACAAGCTAAAACGTCGGCAATGGCTGCTCTACCAAAGGACCCGCTTCCCGCACCCACGATGACAATTTTGACTGTCTGCATTTTGAATTATTACCTCACCTCTAGTTCTGTTTTTATGTTCTTCCAGTTTGAAAAGACCTTACTTTGTTGCCATCAAAGTGGCAAATGCGGCTAGACCAAATGGATTACGCATTCTAGCATGGGAAGAGTTTCAACGTAAAGAGTAAGGTAAATACTATGTTTCTAATATGTGCTGTAGGCTAAAAAGATCATGGAGTCACCAACCTAAGTAGAATGGCTTTTTGCCAGGCCGACCTAATTTTTTTCACTTTTTTTGCTAAAAGGCCTAATGTTTTTTTCTGTCCTGCCGATATATAAACAGCTTGATTGAGTGTAGGAACTCAATTAAGGCAGTTAAAACACACAAACAACAACGATT
>NZUQ01000158.1 GCA_002697225.1 Candidatus Poribacteria bacterium | reverse complement strand
AGCCCGTTTAACCTCTAATCCGGGAACGCGACGCAGGGCATCAATTGTTAACGACCGAAACAGATCAATCCGATTTAAAATCTGTCTACGATCAAGTACTTGACCATGAACAACCGACAAGTCCAGTTCTATCAATTCAGACTCAACGGCAGCTAAATTAACGATTGTGCCCCCAATACCCACCAATAATACGGGTACTTGAGATTGCGTTGTCCAACCTTGGCTAACCAAGGTTTCCTCAATAAACGCCTCGATTCCCCGTATTTCCTGATCAGTTGGAGGATCATTTTTCACGAATCGATCTGTGATACTGACGATACCAAAAGGAACGCTGCGGCAAATCAGTTCACTATCGAAAAAAACCTGTTCTGTACTTCCTCCGCCGATATCTATTACCATTAATTTACGTGTTTTGGAGCTTTGGAAGGTCTGATCCTCTTTGACTGAAATGTAGGAAAAGTGTGCTTCAGTTTGGGCTGAAATCACCTCAACATCCAATCCAAACTCATCCTGCACAAGATTAATAAAACGATAGGCATTCTCAGCCACTCTAAGAGCATGAGTTCCAACAATAACTGTTTGCTCAACATCAAGGTTTTCCGTTTGTCTCAGATATTGTCGAATAACGCCAAAAGTACGGTCTATAGACGATGGCTGAAGGCACCGGGTAGGATACAGACCTTGACCTAGCCGTGTAATCTCTGCAGTATCAAGGATAACGTCATATTCTTGTGTTCTATGATTAACATCACAAACCAACAGAATCGCAGAATTGGTTCCAATGTCAATTACTGCGTAACGCTTATAATTTGTGGAAGACATACAGATCGATGTTCAAAGAAAATATTTTTGTTGTGGGAAACCAATAACCTACTCAAAAAAGCAAGAGAGCAGCCATTAAAAGTCCTTGGGATTGTAACATAATTCGCATCAACGCGATTGACAACAACTGGAAACAAGCTGATACTAATATACAATACAGCTATCATGGACAAAAAACATCCATCATTTTCATGTCTTCTTTTTGATAATCCTCAGCAGATTTCCTTTCAAATCTTCCTTTTGAAGGGATGACCAACGTTTTAGAAATTCTTGGTACCTTTCTTCGCGGGTCTGACGATATCGTTGAATTAACGCGCTGACACCTAGAGTATCCGCACTGCCTTCTTGAGAGTGAGCCTTCAAATAATCTGTTAAGACATCTTGGCCAACATCACAGTCGTGAATCTCACCCAGCAACTTTTGCAAGCCAACCCAAATCTGAAGTGATTCATTAAATTTCTGATCGTAGTTGACAGAAAAAATTTCCATAGAATAACGAAGACGTTTAATAGAAATCCGCATATTGTGCAATTCTTCAATATTCTTTGGATCACCAATATAATTATCCCACGAATATACCTCTGCTATTTTAGCAGACAGAATAATACTTGCATTCCTTCGATAACTTTTCTGGGGCTTCACCCCCTTAATTTTCCAAGCTTTGGCCATTTTGATCTATTCGTTTACACTTCGAAAAACTTCAGAAATTTTTTATTGAATCCTTCCTTCTCTAAACTGGAGAACATCAACAACATCGGCTTTCTTGCCTCTTCACGCTTCTGCTGCAATTGGATAATAAGGTTTTTGACACCAATTTGCTCATCTTCCGTTAATGATTTCGCGTCTTTTTTAAACTTGGAGATGAGAACATCTAGATCTCGAACTGCTCCCATCGTACTGGTGATGTTTTTGGTTTTTTTCAGGTACTTACGGAACTTCTTTTTGGAGAAGCATTCGGCAAAATTATCCATAGCCGCTCGAAGACGCCGAGAGGAAACTCGCATATCGTGTACAAACTCAATATCGAAACCATCAATCGCTCCTTCCTTGAAAGACATCATCTCTTGAAAACGGGTCGTAATAATCCTACGAGCACATTCTTCCAAACTTTTTCGTGGTATGATCCCTTCAACTCGCCATGCCTCTGCCATATAGATATCTCTCTCGTAAACTCAATCAAACAAATAATACAATTCGCATCTGTTAACCAAACACATTCAAAAGTTTAACCCCACGCTCATACTTGGACTGAAAACTTGGAGTTAAGGTATACTGTTGGGACAATAGATTGGTAATTTTCCAATGAAACTCGGGATCGCCTTCTTTCAATTCTAGCTCTAGCTCATTCTCTTCAAAAAAGCGACTTTGACCAATATCCATATATTGAATACTATCAAAACAAATCTCAAGATTGGCTAATCCAGAACCCAGACACCATTTTTCGCGATTGTTCTGTAAACAAAATATAGGATTTATCCTATTCGTACCCAAATGGCTTATAGCAGTTTGGATAACTTTAACCTGAAAAACATCAGTTAAATCGCTATCTAAAAGACGCTGAGCTTGCAATTTGGTAATTGTCTCTTCAAATTCCATACGGACATGATTTCCCGTTAACTTCTCCTTAAATGTCACTGCGTACTGCCCACAACTTTGTCTGAGCCGAAAAGATTTCCCTTGACTAAAAAGCTGGCCATTTAAAGTATCAAAATAGGCATCATCTTGAACAACCTTTTCTTGATTAGTCAAATTATGACCTGCAATTTGTTTTTGTGAACGAATCAGGTCAAATATCCGTAAACGATTCAACATGAAATTTCGACTCAATTTCCTGAGGCATGGGCCATATCCTACTCTCATATTGTTACGAAGTCTTAAAGAAAAATTAAAATTATTTTATATCTCGTGTCAAAATCAGAACGCTGATTTCATACAACATAATGCTTATAACTAAATTTAATCTTAAGGATACAGAATGTCAAATAAAATACTGGATAACTACTGTATTAACCAACGGCCAACTTTGAAATCCGATGTTACTACCAACCATAACATTTCCTAACACAAACACATAATCGACTGAATGCATTCGATCGATACACAACAAATACATTTCTCTAAAATCCCTTCCACTATTTTTCAACTTGAAATTATTGAATCTCCCTATATAATTTACAAGTGTTTTCCAAATGAAAGGNATGNTAATGGGCAAAAGCCTCCGNGAAAAATANGCTCTCGCTGGTTTGTATGAGAGCAATCTCGNCGACAATCCTATTATCCAATTTCAAGTCTGGCTAGAACAGGTAAAGCNGGAAGAAATCGAACTACCAAANGCAATGACCCTCGCAACTGCTACAANGGACGGCTTACCTTCCGCTCGNATGGTAATACTTCGAGAAGNAAATGATGACGGCTTTGTTTTCTATACTGATCTCACTAGCCAAAAAGGCCAAGAACTTGCATTGAACCCACATGCCGCACTGGTGTTTGACTGGAAAGAACTTGATCGCCAAGTCCGTGTCACAGGCCAAGTTCACCAAGTCTCTCAAGCCAAACTGGAAGCATACTTTTATAACCGCCCAATCAATAGGCAAATAATCGATCTAATTGCTAAACAAAGCCAAGTCGTACCAAATCGAAANTTCCTGGAAAAAACTTATCAAGATTTACTCATCGAGTACAAAAAAAAAGAGCTATTAGCCCCACCTCACTGGGGTGGGTTTCGGGTTTATCCAAATATGATTGAGTTCTGGCAAGGACGACTGAATCAAATCAGTGACCGACTGCGGTATACACGAAAATCGGCAGATAATTGGTGTATCGAACGACTCTCACCATAAACGCTTCAGACATACTAATAAAAACTATACAGGAGAAAAAACATGAGCGGAAAATTCATTACTCTAGCCGATAGAGAAAGCGACGTACTCGATTGGGGAACAATGGGATGGCTAAGTCGACCAGCAACAACCGGAGCTAAAGATCTGGTTGTCATTGAGGTAACACTCGATCCTACTTTCGGGCATAATTTCCATAAACATCCAGATCAGGAAGAAGTCATCTACGTTGTGGAGGGCGAAATCGAACAGTGGCTAGGAACAGAAATGCGGATTCTCTCAGCAGGAGATTCAGCTTTTATCCCTGCCGACGCTGTCCACGCATCTTTTAACGTTTCAGATCGACCGGCAAAGGTGATTGCCATTCTTGGGCCATCCGTAGGTGAAGAAGGATACCAACTGATCGAGGTTCACGAACAAGCACCATGGAATTCGTTACGCAAGAATTAACAATCTTCAAATCTAGACTAACGATAAAAATTTATGGTTAGCTCCAATTAACGGATATTGACCAATCTGATCCACCTTGATCCATCGATAATCCTGCATTTGGTCAAGTACAATTTCACCTGAGAGATAACGACATTCAAAAATTTCCATTATTGTTTTAAAGTGTGTGTAAGCATGCTTAATCTGGGTTAAAAAGCTGGTGACTTCAATCTGTAAATTAAAACCGCCTTTAATTGTCCGACAACAAACATCTTCTAGAGGCTCTTCCACGTTATCTATCTCTCCACATGGAAATTCCCAAAGACCACCGAGAAGACCATCTGTTCGACGCTGTACAATCAGGATTTGGTCGTCTCTACGAATCACTGCTACCACCAAGTGATAAGAAGGAATGGGTCGACGTTTTAAACTCAACGGAAATTGATCTTGGCAGGCAGCTTGAAAAGCGGCACAAAACAGATTAACAGGACAAATAGTACATAACGGAGCTTTGGGACGACATATCATCGCTCCTAATTCCATCATGGCTTGATTAAATGCGCTTGGCTGATCTCGATCTAACAAAAAACTCGCTTTTTCCTGGAATAACCTTTGAAATCTAGTATCGTTAACAGGCGAATCAAGCATAAACATTCGAGCTATTACACGTTTGACATTACCATCTACAGCAGCATGTGAATGACCAAACGCGATGCTCTGTACCGCAGCAGCAGTGTAATCCCCAACTCCCGGTAGTTTTCGAAAAGTCTTATAATCTGTTGGTACCTTCCCATCCATATCTGAAACTANAATTTTCGCCGCTTTTCTCAGATTTCTTGCACGNGCATAGTAGCCCANCCCTTCCCACATTTTAAGCAACCCCTGCAAATCCGCTTCGGCCAATTGTTCAAGAGTAGGGAATCTTTCCAAAAACCGTTGATAGTAATCAACAACTTTCCTGACTTGGGTCTGTTGCAACATCACTTCAGAAACCCAGATGTGATAAGGGTTCCTAGTTTTACGCCAGGGAAGCGAGCGTTGGTTGCTTTCAAACCAACTAATAAGTTTTTCTCGGAATTTCGTTAGTGAGGAACTTAGGATGATAATACCCGCTTTACTGCATTTCGCCAGGCACTTAATTTATCTTGTCTTTGAAGTTCGGACATTTGCGGTGAGAAA
Source organism: Candidatus Poribacteria bacterium (assembly GCA_002697225.1). The sequence continues at coordinate 47,175 of NZUQ01000158.1, read as the reverse complement.
ACCCTGTCAACCTGACGATGCAACTCTAGCTCATCAATATTTCCCCAAAGACCAACACCCAATCCTGCCAAATAAGCAGCGCCAATAGCTGTTGTTTCAATATGGCGGGGACGTTCAATATCTACACCAAGTAAATCAGCTTGGAATTGCATTAGGAAATTGTTCGACGCTGCACCACCATCTACTCTTAACTGATGGAGTTGTAGTCCAGCATCATATATCATAGCTTCAACAAGATCTGCAGATTGAAAGGCAATCGATTCCAGCGAGGCACGAACAATATGGCTTGGAGTCGTTCCTCGCGTTAAGCCTAGGATAGCCCCTTTGGCATTTGGATCCCAATAGGGGGCACCAAGTCCGGTGAAAGCAGGTACCACAAAAACGCCATCTGAGTCATTTAAACTTTCAGCCAAAACCTCTGTTTCAGCAGCAGAGTCGACAAAATGAAGCTCATCTCTTAACCACTGAATAGCTGCCCCAGCGATAAAAACGCTTCCTTCAAGTGCATATGTGGGTTTTTGATCTAGGCTACATGCCAGAGTGGTTAGTAAACCCGACTCTGATTGAATAGGTTGATCACCTGTATTTAACAAGAGGAAACAACCTGTCCCATAGGTGTTTTTAGCAACTCCAGATTGAGTACAAAGCTGACCAAATAATGCTGCCTGCTGATCGCCAGCCATGCCCGAAATTGGAATTGAATCTGGTAAGAATTCTAACCCTTTGGTTGTGCCAAAAATATTCGAAGAAGGTTGAACTTCAGGCAGGATTGAAACCGGCACCTGAAAAATCTCCAACAATTCCTCATCCCACTGCAAGGTATTTATATTAAAGAGCATGGTTCGGGAGGCATTGGTTTGATCTGTGGCATGACTAGTTCCATCAGTCAAATTCCAAAGCAACCAACTGTCAATTGTACCAAAAGCAAGGTAACCTTGATCGGCTAAGCTNCGAGCGTTGTCAACTTGATCTAATATCCACAAAACTTTAGTAGAGGAAAAATAGGGATCAGTAACTAAACCTGTTTTTGACTTAATCTTTTCTTCCAAACCTTGCTTTTTCAGATCTGAGCAAATCTCCGAGGTTCGACGACACTGCCAGACAATCGCCGGATGAATTGGATTACCTGTTCGTCTATCCCAGATAACGGTTGTTTCACGCTGATTAGTAACACCAATAGCTATAATCTGGTTTTTTGCATTGTAAGCCGAGACAAGATCTACTACAACCTGACATGTTACCTCCCAGATTTCGATCGCATCATGTTCCACCCAACCCGGTTTCGGATAGTATTGAGTGAATTCACGAGACTCTTTGCCAACAATTTCTCCTTCTGCATCCATTAACAAAATGGTTGTTCCAGTAGTCCCTTGATCAATTGACAGAATATATCCAGTTTGCATAAATCAAACTCCAAACCAATAGTTGACTTTCACTAGGAACAAATTTGTCGCTTTATCAGTAAATGTACTAAGAAATCGATCTAGAGGACGCAATCGAAGATCCTCTGATGTAAGACTTTCCCGTTGTTCTGCCTCACGAGATTGTGACCAGACGACAAAAATGGTACTGCCCGGTTGAAATTCCCAACGAAGCACCATGTTACCTCTAAGTGATCTTCGATAAAAATCCCGATTTGCGTCCAATTTGTACGCTTTAAAGTCGTATGTTTGAGGTTCAACCAATTCCTTAAAGTTCTGGTAGTCTCCAATTGCAATGAATGGTTGCATGTAGAGCTGAAAGCTCAAATTTGGCGTAAAACTCATGCTCAAACGGGTAGTAAAATCTAGAGTTTTACTGTCCAACTCACCATAAACATAATGGTTGCCTTTGTCATCACGAATCGTACCAATCCATTGTGCATATGAAGAACGTTGNCTATAAGAAGGTCCCAAACGGCACTCGATGTTAGATGAGGGCCTGAATTCCATACTGAGACGAAGCCGACGACTATAGCTTAGACCGTTATCTCGCTTTGAGAATCTCGGACTAAACCCAAAGCTAACTGCTTTTCGATCGTCAGTATCCAAGTAACAACCAATTGACCAAGCTGAAGGNCGATACATTAAAACATCCCGTTCATCATTGACACTTTCAAAATCGCGATCAACTGAGAGGCGAAAGTCCCAGTTATTTTTCAATTCACCCCAAGCCCAAAATGCAGCTCCGTTGCTAACACGGATTCGATCGTAATTCCACTCTACCCACCTCTCAATACTAACATAGCCTTTTTGGAACGGACCAATTGGATCGTCACGCCGTATATAGCTATCAAAACTACACTCTATTACCCCTAATTCCCGAATATCGCCAAAACCGAGATCATTAACATCATACCCAGGCGATTTGGCCACAGTCCGAACTTCCCACCCCAGCCAACCACGGCGCTTATCAAATTCCAAATGTGCCAAATACCCTTCCTTGGCAACACCTGATTCTCCTGTTCGGCTGGTTGAAAGGGTTCCACTCAAATTGTACTTGTTATCACGAAACTTGAGATTCCAATCCAGTGCACCTACAAATGCGGACTCTGAATCTTGACGGTTAACAGCAGTAGTGAGGAGCCCAATTCGAGAGTCACCAGCTAAAACATCTTGGCTAATTCGTCCAACAAAATAGTTCGTCAGGGGTTCAATCAAACGATCTGTTTCGGTTGCTCCATCTTCCTCTTGAATCCTGGCGTACTCCGGAGCGGNAACAGCGTTTAAAACTCCAAAGGTAGTCTGATTTTTCGTCTTACCAGTAAGTTTCACTGCGGAAAGGATGGTAGTGGCTTCTGGACGATCAATTTCTTGTCCCTCCACCCGGAATTTCAAATCGTCCCGGTCGATTACCAATNCGTCGTGAGTAGAAAAGTTCGTAATCACCNATTTGAAAAACTGACGCACCTTCAACAAAAAACGGGCGTCGTTCTTCATAATAACTTTCAAAANCAGAAAGATTCAACTCTGCAGGATCAGCTTCAACCTGACCAAAATCGGGATTGATCGTAGCTATGACGGAGGTACCTGACGTAATTCCATAACGGACATTCCCGCCGATACTAGAAAACAGACTCGTCTGATTTTCATGAATAGATCGCCCCATCAGATATGGAGTTATCTCTAAATGACGAGGTGGCGAGATATTTTGAATACCTTCTAAATGTCCAAAGTACGATACCCATCCAGATTGCTCCCGAGTAATTAACACCCAAAGGTCTCTTTCATTTTTTCGACTAATGTCTCGAAGAACATTAATCCCCCAAACATACTGTCTTTTCTGTGTGAATCGAAGTACATGATATGGAATCTTAAACTCTGCGTTCCATCCTCGATCATGAATCACTGTCTTAGCTTCCCAAATGCCATCCCAAGTTTCATCCGAACCTCGCCTGCCAGCAAGCGAACCGTCATATTGCACTCCAGAAGCATAAACTGAAAACCAATAGCCCGTTTGATGATCATGATACGGATCTAAATTAATTGAGACACGGTCCGAATCGAGCCGACTATCACGACGACCCAATCGAGCTGAAATTTTTTCGGGTTCGCTGTCATAACATAAAACTCCGAAGTAAACAGCTTCATCATCGTAAGCAATCTGAAAACTGGTTTTCTCAGTTCCGGGATTCCCCTGCTCAGGTTCCCTCTGCAGAAATCCACTGTAAATTGGTGCTTCTTCCCAAATATCATCATCCAAAAGGCCATCAATCGTAGGTGGTTTGTGTCGAATACGTACTGCAGCAACCGATTTGGGGGGTTCCAAACTTTCTTGGTGGGCTTTCAAATCAGTCAGGATAACTGATTGAGCTATTAAAACTAACCCAAAAACAAGCAACGAACAAGTATGACTGCTTGACAAAAACCCTCCTCAAGTCACTGGTAGTAAAAATTATTCACCGTCGATTAAAAGAAACCCTAGGTCATCATTTTTTAATTAGAAATTTCAATATGGAGTTGATTCAACGTCCTCAGAACCCCCTCACCAAACTCAATCATAGAATCAGATTCAAGACCACTACCTGCCAACTGTATATGAGTGGCATCAGCTAAGAGCTGGCCAAGTGTAGGATCCATAGCAATCCATTGATCAACAAAAACTTCCGGCCAAAAATGATAGTAAAAAGCGTCTCCTTGAAATACTAATCCAGCACAAACACGAGCTGGGATACCAATTGATCTCGCCAAACCTATCATCAAAACAGTGTGTTCTGTACAATCACCAGACAAAGACTCGAGTGTTTGTACAGCAGACCCGAATCCAATTTTCAGGTTTTTGTCGGTTATACTTTTGTAGACCCAATTACAAATTTTCTGGGAGGCAAGCCAAGCATCGCCCTGACTTCCCACGATTTCAGCAGCAGCAGACCGAATGGCAGGATGATCTGCTTGGATGTACACCGTTGATCGTAGATATGGTTCGGTTTCACTCGTTCTGACTGGAAAATTACGTGTCTGAATTGCATTAAGCTCAATCGTCAAAACCTCAATTTCTCCATTGCGAGAATCAGCACCTATTATCATCCTTTGGCGCTGATTTTGCACGATTGCTTTCTCCAAATCTCCACTATCCAACCGCAAATATGCTTTCAAATGGTTACTACCTGAAATTGGGCGATCACCCTGAGCAAATATTTTTGTCGTCAAAATCACGTCGACCTCACCAGCCTCACCAAGCGCGGTATCCATGTCAGTCTTAATCAACTCCATTTTCAAGCCAAGCAATCCAGTTTCCATTTGATAGGTCGTACCATCCTGACTGATCCACTCCGTAGTTGTCAGTCCACCCATAATATCCATAGTGTAATCAATAACATAAACATCTCGCATCGTACCTTGGTGATTAATCTGATCCTGGCGTACAACCCGAATTTCNGTTTCAATTGGTTCCAGAACATCCATGCTGAAAACATTAAGTTTATAGTGGTTCCCTACACGGATATCCTGTTGACTAACAAAATAGCTAATAGACAAATCGAAAATGGTATCCGGGGGGATTTCTTTCTTGACCTTAGTTGTATCGTTTGCAAGAGTCGTTTCCATTTCGAGAACCCCGTTGCGAATTCTACCTTCGACCAGTTTCTCCTGTCCCGTCTCATTTGAAGTTGACACAAAATGGCGCGGCACAAGACCTGTTCCCAAGTATGCTATGCGTGTCATCGCTAACCGTAAATCTGTACCAGTACGCTTGATCTCCATCACTACCTCAGATCGAATTCGTATAGCGGGTTCACCTTCATATTCCGATTTCTCCGCATGGACATGAGCATATCCAATTTTTGTTCCCATCAACGTCAGATTCAACCAATCATCTTGTGGTAGTTGCAACATATTCTCCAGTGCCTCTGCCTTGAAGTTCAAATCTTGAATTGTGTGTTCAACTGCATCAGACCAATTTGTTATTATAACTAAAGACAATCCTAAAAACACAAGCTTAATTTTAAACACAATTTTTAATTCCTTCCTTACAAAAAACCCCTCTTTTAAAGCACGAGATCTACCCCTTGATCAACAATGTCAGAATAACACGGATAATACCTAGCGAATGAATATGAACAATATCATTAATTCACTGGTCAACCAGAACACGGAACGGTAAAAAGGGGCTAATCGGCGCGGACATCACTCTAAAACTTAAGCATGTTTGAGAGGTTAGAAATGCTGGCTACTGAGTTCGCAGAATCTGATGGTAGAGATTTCCATCCCTACAAATCAAAATATTAAGAGAGGAACATCCAAATGATTTGATGTGGTTTGTCCAACTTAGACTTAATGTTGGCCGCATCACGGCAGGTAGAATCAACCCAACAAATTTCACCAAAACGGCGATCTTTTTACCTTTCGATACCTATCCCGTCCAATAGTTTCGCCATGATGGAAACCCACGTAGAGTAGCACAATCACCAGTAATTATCAACAAAAAATCTGTTGATTTTGCCCTGACTGATTTGCTAGGATTACAATTATGGAAAAACTAACGCACTTTAACGAAAAGGGTCAATCTAGAATGGTTGATGTCACGCAGAAAGATGAGACAATACGGATTGCAGTTGCGGTTGGAAAAGTCCTGGCTAAATTGGAAACATTACAATTGATTGCCGATCGCAAATTTTCCAAAGGTGATGTATTAGAAGTGGCCCGGATTGCTGGTATCATGGCCACTAAACGGACAGCAGACCTAATTCCACTTTGCCACCCTATCCCAATTACCGGAGTTGAGGTAAATTTGTCAATCAACCAAGCTGATCAAAGTATTGAAATTGAGGCCGAGGTTCAAACCATTGGTAGAACAGGTGTTGAAATGGAGGCATTAACAGCAGTTTCAATAGCTGCTTTAACCGTTTATGACATGTGCAAATCGGTGGATCGAGAGATGGAAATTTCAGCAGTTTACTTGACTAAAAAAACAGGTGGAAAAAGTGGAGTCTTTACTCGCCAATAATTAATGATACACAGCAATTTTGCCCGAACGCTGGATAACCTGATTATTCAACATTGCTTCTAAGACATAAATATAAATACCAGACGCAACTGGTATCTCAATCAGATTTTGGCACCGCCAAGTGAAACTTGATTGGTGTCCGGTAACATTTTTAAGTTGATTTCTATAAACTAAATCCCCTACAACATTATATATCTTGAATGTCACATCCGCTGATTGTGTAAGTTTAAAATCAATAGTGACCTTATCCGAACTCGGGTTAGGATAAGTAACAACCTCATCTAGGAAGGCGAAAATATTCCGACTGAAAAATGCGAGTTCATCTTGTACAAAATTTCCTGCACGATCGGTGGCTGTAATTTTCAGCGTGTGCCTTCCAGGTTTAAGATTACTAGGATGATATGTCAGCTTTCCTGTTGTATGGTTAAAAATCGGGTTAGTTTTCTGTCCATCAATGAGCAAATCGACAGTTCTCACTCCAGCCCCCTCATCTTCAATAATAGCTTCAATGATAAGGCTATCTTTCCCTGAAACATAGCTAATAGTTGGGGGGATTTCATCCTCTAGTAATGCAAAACTTCCTAATTGGGTCGCTCTAGCTGAAATATAGTTATTAGTTATTTCCCCAACAAGTGGTTGCCACCTCTGAAGACGTCTATCCCACTGAAAGAGAGAAATAGCAGAAATTGAATTTGGAACTGGTAATGCGATCAGGAAGGAGACTTCATCTTGTTCCTCTTTTGACTCTACCAACGTAACCGGATGCACAATTTTCATGTTTCGGCTAAGAGCGTCTTGCGATTGCGATAGAATTTTGTTAGCATCAGCTCCATCCTGACTTCTTAGGATGACTCGTGTTGACGAATCAAAATTTTGATCAAAAAAAATGACACTTGGTCCATTATAAATTGAAATTTGTTTTGCTGTGAGGAGCGAAGGCAACCCATGAGTGCGCTGCGGGAAAGGCAATATTCGCGCATTCGAAATTGAGTCCCTATCAGAGAAAAAACCCGAAATTTCAAGAGACTCGTTAGGCTTCGGGATGATACTCGCCATGANCTGAAAATTGCTCTGGGATGGCTGGATTTCAAAAACACCTTGATAACGAACAATTGATGAATCTATTGAAAATTTGTCAAGATTAATTGAGTAAACTGAACTCATATTTCCAAAGTAAAAAGACGGATAAATCTTAACAGAAGCAATCGCTTCCAAAGGTTTGTTAGCAATTAAAACCACATTAAGCGAATTCTTATCCCGTGTAGCCGAGAGCGTGGCAAAAAATGGCTGCGTATCAATAACAAAATGTGATTCAACGGGAACCGCAGAATTTCCTTCCAGATCACTGACTTCGATTTTAAAAGTGTGTTTCCCNTCAATCAGTTCACTCTGTGAAAAGTAACTGAATTGACCATCATTTGGGTTAAAAGTAAAGATCTGGTCGTCAAANACGGCGGGATCATCTACCATCGGATCAAAAATAAACGTATCTTCATCCAAACGAAACCGAANTGCATTTGGATTAATTTTAACATCGTCAATCAAGAGAGCCGTGATCTGAATATTTTCAGACCTAGAAAAAACCGTACCTTCCGGAGGAAAATGATCCGTAATAGCTGGTGGATTAAGNTCATTCTCAATATTGTCTTTAGCATCGAAAATAACCCGACGTGATACGGTAACTTCACGATTAAATTGATCAACAACACGAACAACGATCAGGTTTGTTCCCACGGAGAGATGTTGTATCCGCTTGAAGTTCCCATCAGGTTGAATTGGTATTGGGATACCATCTATGGTCAGTTTGGATGATAAATCATCCACGTGCCCCAAAATGGTAGTATAAGGTAATTCACTCACAGTAAAATCAACAGGAGATTCAAGCACAAGCTGCGGTGCACTNATATCCCGTATAATTGTTCGAAAAACAGATGTCTCCAGTTCNGCTAGGCGAGCGTGAATAGTAATCAAATTTTTTCCTAAGCTCAAAAAAACAGGTTTTTCAAACCATCCATCCTCTTTNGTATTAACTCGGTGTTTATTTATCCTCACTATGGTTTGTGGTTCCGTCCGGCCTTTAACCNTGACAATCCTATCTTTTGTCTTCATACTATCACTAGGAGCCACGATATCCAAAGACGGAGGCTTATCACGCAGAACCAGTGTGATCTGATCGGTACTGATATTTCCTTCACTGGAAACGACGACAAGTCTCAGTCGGTAGTTACCATGTAGTTTCCGTGCATCCCACTGATCCAAAAAACCGATTTCTTGCACAGGTACAGTCGACTTCCCCCCAATTTTCGACCACTGATCGGGTTTAGCAAGTGACGCACACTCAAGGTAATATGTTTTAAACAAGTCACCACGGGCTAATCCAAAGATGTCTATTCTTCCTTGCAAAATGTCCCCGTTAAACGGAAGATCAATTTTTGCCTCTATAGATGGGGACGGGAAATTTAACTTCATAGTATAAATTCTGTCATGAGATTGGAAAACAATCGATTGCCCATCTGGTGACCAATCGATCCCATTAATCGTTAAATCCAACGGNGTAAGACGTACCGGCTCTGCATCATATATGCTCAGCGTAAGAGCTACTACTTGATCTCCCATACGATCTGATAAAAACAGTATTCTCTTACCATCTTCAGACCATTTTGGAGATGTTTCATTAGCAAAACTATGGTGAATTGGCCATGTTTCCAAACTATTCACATCAGACTGCCAAATTCCCCAGCTACCCGCCCGATTGGATTGAAAAGCTAGCTTCATCTCATCATGATTCCAAGCTGGAAATAAATCATCTGCTTTGTTTTTTGTAACGCGAAAAACATCCGGGACACCACCTTCCAACACTTTATTTACATTTTTAACAACAAAAACTTCATAATCCCCATCTTGATTATTGGAAAAAGCGAGTTGATGCCCAGTCGGTGACAANACAGGAGTCTCTCCATGTTCAATCAGTTGCCGATGGTCACTGCCATCCAACTTGATTGTCCAAACCCCCCACTGCTTCCCACGACGTGACTGGAACACTATACGATCCGAATTTGGATGCCATGCGGGATTCGTATCAATGGCTGAGTCTTTGGTCAACCGATATTTGGATTCACTGTGTAAATCCANCACCCACACATCTGCNGACCCACCCTCATTACTTGAAAAGGCAATCTTATGACCGTCAGGCGACCAAGCAGGGGCATGATACGCAGTCTCAAAAGTTTGATTAATTAATGGAACCACAACACCTCCTTCTATTGGTAATGGAGGTGTGTTATCAATAACAACTGATATTTCTGTTCTCGATTGGTTCCCTATGGTATCAATTGCAGTTAAAGCAAGGGTNTAAACACCACTCAGTCCGCGAGTATCCCAAACCATCAACTTTTCAGTTTCGAACGGCGTCCGAATAGGATTACCAAGTAACGTCCAATCGTTTGGTGCTATTGTGCTCCCAAATTCAAACCGACACACAGCTAAATTAGTGTCTTGACAGGTAGCAATAATAGGAACAGGTTGAATCACAGTCGCATTCGAAAATGGATAATGAATTATCACCGCAGGAAAATTCCGATCAATAAAAACAGGCGAGGTAATATCTGAGAAATCCGATTGATTTCCCACGGGATCAGCAGATCGTATTTTTATACGGTAGGTTTTCTGATCTTTGCCTTCAAACTCAAAGATTGTGTCGGAAGTTGTCCCGATTGAACGATACTCATCCCCGTTTACCGAGGCAAAGACATGGTAAACTATTTTGGATGGTATATCCCAGATATCCTTATCAAAGGTTATTGGTTTCCAAATGAATGTCAGCTTTGAATCGTTATCAAAACCTTCTGGAGCATCCAAATCAAGATGTTCAGGTTTATCCGGTGTGCTCGGCGGGATTGTATCATACCGGCTATAAACGACTGACGACTGATTACTATTTGCACGATTGACCCAAACCAGATGTATCTGGCCGTGACTTACCCCAACAGACGGTTGAATCGCACTACCATTACTCTGGGTAAAGCGCACCTCTTCTCTCTGTCCATCCGATAATAATGAAAAATGGATTTCCCAGTCTCCTGAGGAACCATCCTGCCAAAAGACACCCATTTCATCTGAGAAAAAAACCGACTGTGGTAGAATTGACTCCGCAGTGTTTTGGGAAACTTGTTGACTTACTGACCAAGTTTCACCTAAATCAAAACTACTAACGTGAAAAATATTAGCTGGATCAATGTCGTTTGAGCGGTTCTCCCATACTACAATGACTTGCTGATCTAAGGCCTTAACACCTGGTCGTCTGGCCTTACCCGGTGAGGCCAGACGGAACTCCCCGCCACCAATCGTTTCGTCGAATCGTCTAACATAAATTTGGGCGGTTGCTTCACGATGGTCACGCCAAACAACAAAAGTTGACCTAAAACTACTACCCACATTCGGTTCGGCTGTTTCCCATGCTCCATTTGTGATCGGTTCAGGAGCACGCCAAATCCTTCCTTGATCCTGACTGTAAGTAACCTCAGCAATCGATCGACCTCTTGCATCAACTCTCTCCCATACCACATAAACCAGATTCTCAGGAAAAGTTTGAGTTGCAGAAATCTTTGGACGGGAAGCGACATTCGCTGATAAAGGTTTGGCTTTTGTCCAGTCAAACCCATCATAAATCGCTAGATAAATAAGGTCGTCCTCTTGCCAAACAAGATAGACAAAACGACGATCACAAACGATAGCTGGTTGTGTTGAATCGAAAATTGTGTTGGTGATTCGTTGTTCACGACGCCAACTGTTACCTCCATCACTACTCTGACGAAAAAAGATTTCCGACCTGCCAATTCGGTCATCGCACCAAGTCACAAACACTTGTCGNCCTCTAACACAAACCGANGGTTCACTAGATAACAAAGGGCCAAGCGAAACNTNNGAAACAGCCGTCCATTTTGGNGGAAGAGCAAAAACTGGATACAAAAAAGAGAAAAAAAGAACGGTAAAAANGATTATAAGAAATGAAAGTCTTAAGGTATCTCGCATCATGCGAAAAATCACCGTATTATGCAGAGGCGGGGTCCTATTTGCACTATATACTCTGTTTAGAGTAATAACGTTATAGCAGCCATAAGAGATTCAAGCTTCAGGTCCCATATCGCCGACACTTGAAACAAAAGATGATAGCATAAATTTTCTCTGAAATAGTTTGGGCCAAAAAGAATGCAATTTCAATTTCTTTAAAAAGCTTCTTCGCCTCCGACATGTGTATCGGTTACAATTGCAGGACGATGAAGAAACATCAACAGTGGAACTAATATAAGTAAGGTATCAATAAATAATACNAGCCAGTCAAACAATAAGCTCAAACCTCAGGAATGCAATCAACTGAGTCAATATACATAGAGGCTGCCACCAAATGTTCCTAAATTTTGTTTCCCATCAGTTTATACAATCAAAGCTTTATTTTTCCCTTATGCTCTAATTAATTGTCAAAAAACATAAGATGGAAGACAATTAATTTACCAGACAACCACTATACACTATACAACACCCGTCTAGGCATAAAATCGTAGCAAATGAATGATGCCAGATATACAACGGGTTTTGAAAGGAAATCATGTTTCGTCTCTTTTTCTGTTTGGGTGCAGGGTTTGCGAGTTTAGCGGTTTTAACNGGTGCATTTGGCACACATTTCCTGAGCAAACGAATCTCATCTGAGATGCTTAATGTTTTTGAAATCGGATCTCGTTACCAAATGTACCATGCNTTNGGTTTATTCATTGTGGCATGGAGCATGTGCCAATGGAAAAGCCAATTCCTTGATGTAGCTGGCTGGTCGTTNGTTATCGGCATTCTACTTTTNTCGGGNAGNCTTTACGCACTAAGNTTTACAGGTGNTCGTTGGCTCGGAGCNATTACNCCCCTTGGAGGTATCAGCTTCATTTTTGGATGGCTNTGTCTTGTCATCTCAGCAATTTANAACAATTTAATTTAGTGGGATTCGACATCATACATGTCTACTGATTTGGCTNCCGTTTGTTGAATNTTGGGTTCAACGTTNAGAGTTTTTTGNTGTGTATAGTGTACNAAACCAATTCCTCGACGNTTTACAACGTGCTTGGCCCATGTATAGTCAACGGGAACATGGTTTGAATGCTTGGCTTTGCTAAAAACTGCTGCCAGTTGGGCGGCCTGCAATAATGTCGGCATNGGTATNCCCGGTTTTTTCTCAGGGTTACGGATGATGACATGTGACCCATGAATTTGCCTGGCATGAAGCCACATATCCTGACTTTTAGCAACTCTTCGTAGGAGCAAATCATTCTCCANACNGTTGCGGCCAACATAGATTTGAAACCCATCTGGAGAGATATATTTTCGAAATGTACCGACAGTTTGATTGTCATTTTTTCTCTTGGATTTATCCGAGNCCCAACCTTTTTTCTCGAATTCGGATCGAAGAGAAAGAAAATCATCAAGCGTCTGAGATGACTCTAAACCAAAACAATAGTGATCTAAAACCTCAATTTCAGCTTCGTTATCAGCAATGAGTTGATTAATTACAGATTTNCCTCGCTTGGCCTTATTATATTTGCTAAAATATCGCTGCGCATTTTGAGAAGGACTAACCTGAGGATCCANATTAATGGAGATAGTCTTCAAATCCGAATCATAATAATTTTGCGCCATAATCCGTTTTTGACCAGGTTCAACTTGGTGAAGGTTNGCCATNAACAACTCACCTTTCACTCGNTATTGCTCTGCTTGATCNGCATTTNCCAGATCACGACGAAGCGANACCAATTTNCGTTCAACCGCGTCACGCCGCTTGGTAAGCACCTGATTTAGTGTNTAACGTTGTGATTGAATCATTTCCTTCGTAGCTACCATATCATGGAAAAAATCAAGTGCTTGGCTTAAGGNATCAAAANCCTTGATTTCGCTGTTTTCGATCTGAGTTAAAGGTAGTATAGATACCCCTAATANATCGTGCGGATCCTGGGGATTGATTGTCACTTGAGGAACCGCCCGATCAGGATCAAAGTAAGCACGAATTCCCTGAAAGACATCCCAGAGTTGNTCCAATGTTCTCCCCTCACCTGTTCGGTAAACAATCTCCTTGGCCAATNTCGGATTGATTCCGTCAATCACATTCATGATTGTACGCCAACTAATATCAGGCTGATCTTGGAATGCTGCTACAAATTCACGTTGACTAACTTGAATTGGATCGAGTTTTTCTTGTTGAGGAGGGAGTTCATAAACTTCGCCCGGCAGCACGACACGAAAACGACTCATCGTGTCATCGATATGCTTGATGCTCTCCAGAATCTGCTGGCTATCCTCTTCGACCAAAACAATGTTACTGTGTTTTCCCATTAACTCAACAATTAGAGACTTCGGAACCCCTTTGAGAATCTCAACAAAGGGGTCAATCGTTATCTTTAGGATCCGATCCCAACCAATTTGTTCAATCTGAGTGATTTCACCTCGAACAAGATGATTGATCAAAAAATTAGCAAAATGAGATTGCTTTTGTCCTTTCGACGGCTGATCAATGAAATGTACTCGAGCATTCATCGGATGGGCAGAGAGAAGCAGAAACTGCGTACCAGTTCTTCCTGAAATCTTGATGACAACCGTATGGGCATCAACTTGCTGAATATGTCGTATTGTCCCCCCAACGAGTTTGTCATTGAAGTCGAATTTTAGTATGTGGAGCATTGAGCTATCAAAAGACATATCAAACCCTAGATTGGTAACTGGATTATATTGTATAATCCAACTGGAAATTCATTAGCTACCATGAATCCCATGAATTTCCTCGCTTTAGCTGGCCACTATTTTACCATAGATTTTGACTGATATCGAAAGGTTCTATAGGAATAGATCAAGCATATGAAAAGCAAAGTTTTGTGGGGCAGCCTTCTACTAATTTTGCCAATCGGAGCCTTGCTCTTAAACAGCATCTACCCGTTACCAATTGAGAAATTGGCCCCCCCATCTTCAACGGTGATCCTCGACCGGAACGGTGAAATCCTGCGTGTATTTCTGTCTAAAAATGACACTTGGCAAATAGACGAACCATTACTTGATCAAATCTCGCAAAAACTTCAATCAGCAGTGCTAGCATATGAAGATCGTTGGTTCTACCTGCATCCTGGTATTAACCCCTTCTCAATCATTCAAGCTTTGATAACTAACATCAGGTCAGGTCAGATACTGCGAGGTGGTTCCACAATCACCATGCAGTTGGCACGAATGATGGAACCTAAAGAACGCACAATCATCAATAAAATAACCGAAATGTTCCGTGCTTTCCAAATTGAAAGTCATTTCTCAAAAGATGAAATCCTGACTTACTATCTCAATATAGCACCCTATGGTGGTAACATAGTAGGATCAACAGCGGCGTCTTTGGTCTACTTCAATAAATCCCAGAAACATTTAAGTTTAGGAGAAGCATCTCTACTAGCAGCAATTCCTAATTCGCCAACCCATCTGCGTCCAGATGTCAATCCTACTATGGCTAAGCAGGCACGAGCTAAAGTACTTCGCCGGATGCTAAATCGTAGAATGATTAGCAACCAAGCATTCTACGAGGCCATGGACGAACCAATTCCCACTAGACGCTATAGGATGCCGTTTAATGCACCTCACATCTCAAGGTTACTGAAACAGCAATATCCCGATAGAAATCAAATCTATTCAACAATCGATTCTCACATGCAAAACAAGTCAGAACAAATTTTACGTCAATACCTAGCACCATTACAAAAACAAGATATCTCAAATGGATCGGTTGTCATCATGGACACTAACACACGTGAGATTCTAGCAATAGTAGGATCTTATGATTTCTTCGACAGGAAAAACCATGGTCAAGTTAATGGAGCAATAGCACCCAGATCTCCAGGTTCGGCGTTGAAACCCTTCATCTATGGAATCGCGTTGAATCGTGGTTTTGTTACACCAAGCAGTCTACTCAACGATGTCCCAATCGATTATAATGGATATAGACCTGTTAACTATGACCGACAAAACCGTGGGTACGTCACGGTGCGGGAGGCATTGACAAAATCTTTGAACGTGCCGGCAATCAACCTGTGTGTCAAACTCGGCGATAACGGTATCTACTCATTCCTCAAGCGAGCAGGGATATCAACCCTCGATAAGCCAAAAGTGCATTACGGGCTATCATTGATATTGGGAAGTGCCGAGGTTCAACTTATAGAATTAACAAATTTGTATGCATCCCTTGCCGACCATGGACGGATAACAGCTTATAAAATGGCAAAACCCCAAAAGACAAATGATATGTCCCAGAACAAACGAGGTAAACATTTTGAATCCAGTCAAAGATTTCGGAATACCTCACACCGAACGGGGAAACAACTCTTCAGCCCAGAAACAAGCTTCATCCTATCTGAAATTCTATCGGACGTCCGTCGACCTGATCTAGCATCAAGCTTTGAAGCTACAACAGATTTACCAAAAGTAGCCTGGAAAACAGGAACCTCCTATGGACATCGGGATGCTTGGAGTATCGGCTATACTCCCAACTTAGCGATTGGCGTGTGGGTCGGAAATTTCGATGGGCATGGGACAGCAGGCTTAGTTGGGTCGGAAGTTGCAGCCCCCATACTATTTGCCATTTTCAATGCTGTGGTCGACAAGGATAATGCTAGATGGTTTGACCAACCCCATGGAGTCCAAACACGTCAAGTTTGTGCTTTAAGTGGAATGACAAAATCAAACTTCTGTCCAAAAACAAAAAAGGATTTTTATATCTCCAGCGTGTCTTCTCCCGAGATTTGCTCAATCCACAAGCCGATCCAAATTGACAATCAAACAGGTATGCAATTGTGTTCGCATTGCCGTCTTGGCCGAACTTACCATGAAAAAATTTTTGAAGAATGGAATCCCGAAATTGCAACGTGGCTTAACCGAAGTGGCTACATGATGACGAAAATCCCACAACATAACCCGGATTGCAATGGTATTATCTCCGGTTCAGTTCCTATCATTAAGTCACCATCTTCAGAGGCAGTGCATCAAATAAGACCAGGAATACCCTTAAAATATCAAAAGATTTTGTTGGAAGCCTCAGTATCAAACCGAATCAAACAGATTTTCTGGTTTCTCAACGGAGAATTAGTCTTCAAAGGCAATCCCAGCCAAAAATTCTTTCTGGTACCGATTGCTGGCGAACACACACTGACCTGTGTTGATAGTGAAGGGAAATCAGTATCACAAACTTTGACAATTCTTAATTAAATTGCCAAAATTAAACATCTTCGGATTAAGTTAAGATTGAAGAAAACCTTCAAAATTACCACCTAATAGAGCCGCCACATCACGTCCAATTTCATCCTGAGTTATGAGCCAGCCAGAATCCAAGAGATCCTGATATTTATCAACTAGTACTTTCGAGATGATTTGACGTGAATGTTTCCATTTATAGATGAGCTGATCAAGAATCCGAGCGTCAGAATGTTGTGGAATAATGCTTAATCCCAACAATTCTAACCGTTCACGCGTAATTTCATCAACCAAACTTGGATTGTTCATAAACCACCAGCAACCGAAGACCATCAAGTTTGGAAACTTCCTTGCTATCACACATAACTCATGCTGGTTTTCGCGTGATAGGAGCGTGGTCAAAAATTTGTTTTTAGGATTCTCTCCAAGCAAATTTTCCAAGCAGGTAAGATCTGCCTTAGCCATACCATCACCTGCCATTCGGAGTTGCGGATTAACTGCTCTCGTGACACCAATCATCAACGCAAACGGAACATTATATTCAAGCGAAATTGGCAGGACACATTCTTTGATCACTTTCCCTCGACTGGAATTCTCCGGGTACTTAAATTCCGGAGGAAGTGAAACCGCCATGTAATTCGGTTTCATTCTATCAATCCAGTCTGATAAAAACCGTCGGATCTCACTTAACGATTTTTCCGATAAATCCAAATCAGTTTCGTAACCAAATCCGGACAACTTGTCACAACCAACATCAACATAATCATTTAATAGAGGATCAATACGCAATGCCGCTCGGAAACGTGGATCCCCTTTCCGCCCAGCAAGCCAAATTGGTTGTTCCATTGAATCAAACGGATCGTTAGTCATCACANCCGATTTCACCTTGGCAACATCAAAAACTATATCAATAAAATCCTCAACCTTTTGGCAGGCAAAGTACTCTCGATAATTTTGGAGATCCCGTGAGGCCAAATCTAATCCAAGTTCCTTTAATGTNGTAACCACTCCTCGGCACGACTCACTAANAGGTGAATTCTGGATAAAAAGTGTCTGCCAGATCAAATCTGCCTGTTCAGTTTGGGTCATNGCCCAAAATTCTTCNTAGCTGATATCAGCAGATCGAAAAACTTCCGCAACGAGATAGTGATAGGTNATCAACTCATCCACNCCCCAAAGAAGCAATCCNCCAAAATCAGGNGAAAACAAGTGGGTATGAATGTCGGTCACTTGTTGAGACTCAACAGCGCCAATCACCGTTTCTCTTAGTACTTGCGAATTAATTACTTTTTGCATGCTCAATATCTAAACATATGAGAATAAAATAGTCAAAAGAATTAAGCTGAACTTNTACTAATACCAGATTTAACTACTGATATTTNCCACGTTCTATTCAAACCAAACTCGCAGATGATACTATTGACAGATATATTTAGGGTATGATAACCTCAAAAATATGTGGATCCTCTTGGNAAAGATGGGAAATGCCTCTCCAGTTTATATATGAAGGGTAGCAGATGTAGTAGATAANGTATCAGATAGGATGTGGCAGAATGATGTTCTGGCACAGACATTCNANGGTGTATNGTATCAATTAATGGGCCATGATGTACCAACTGAAATNTTAAACTCGAATTTAAACATNACAAGCAGGAGATAAAGAGGAAATGATTATTTTCGTGCACTCAACCTGAAGAGGATTGNCAATTAGAACGTTANCCTCGGTATTTCCAAACGAACAGTTAAAAATCTTGTACTAGTCAAAGTANGAGAATGATTTCTTAAGTTATAAACAACTACATCTTGAGATATTGATCAAAGCAAAAGGCCCTGAAAACAACCNATGAGTGGNGGTCTAAANAACAACAATGTAATTTCGACGCATGAACGGATATTAAAATGAAACATATTGGCTTTATTACCAGTGCCATCGTCTTAGCTGCGGCTTCAACTTCCTTCTCTGCTGCCNCATTAGAATTACAGACACGTGAGCAAGTTCCCGACCCAAATAACCCTAAAAAGTTTATCANNGCCAAGAAAACCNCTGAATGGGATGCGAAAAAGACAGCCATCGTCATCTGCGATATGTGGACCAAACACTGGTGTGAAGGNGCTACTCGACGAGTTGGAGAGATGGCAACAAGNATGAATACNGTNATTCAAATTGCACGCAAAAAAGGTNTCCTGATCATTCACTGTCCAAGCAGTGGCATGGANTTTTACGCTGACACACCAATGCGAAAACTTGCTCAGAACGCACCNAAAANCCCTACCAAGNTACCACTNCAGGATTGGTGTTCCTTGNACCCAAAATACGAAGTAGAACTNCCTATTGATGATTCCGACGGNGGATGTGATTGTCTCCCNCAATGCGATCCGAAAAAAAACCCGATGAACCTTCGTCAGATTGACATCATCGAGATAGAGGAAGTTGATTCTATCACTGATAGTGACGAAGCCTATTATCTAATGAAACAACGCCAGATTGAAAATGTGATCGTAATGGGTGTGCACACCAACATGTGTGTACTTGGNCGTCCATTTTCCATCCGCCAGTTGGTTTACCAAGGTCAGAATGTACTANTNATGCGCGATTTGACTGACACGATGTACAATTCTCGCCAACATCCTTTCGTTAGNCATTTCCGTGGGACAGATTTGGTAGTAGANCATATTGAACGCTATTGGTGCCCAACAATAACCAGCGCTGAGTTTACCAAAAACCAACCATTTCGATTCAGGAACGACACTCAATAATCGCNACTTCCACTGTTTTATCGACTACGACATTATCAATATGGTTCTGCCATGAAACCCATTTGAGAATCAGGATGGAAATGCAGTAAAGTGGCATGTCACACTCCATCCAATCACCTTTGGTTTTGGGTGGTGTATGCCACTCTAAGAATTTCCATCCTCTGGATAACCTTCTTTTACCATTAATGTAATGGTAAAAGAAGAAAAGCGGTCTAGTTTTGCCTAGCTCCCCTTAATATATGTAGGCCAATGTTACTTCGTGGAGTGATTGGAGGTGGGATAAAACAGTAGCAGAATCGATTCCAAATAGCAGTTAACCTAATCTAAAAGGAGGCGCTTTCAAAAACATAACCAAGACGATGTCCTGTAGAACACTCCCCTTCTTGACCAAGCAGGCATCGAATGCTTAACCTACATATAAACTGAAAGCCCCAACCCGGGGAACACAATATTGCTTATAATTCAATTGATACTGAAACCAACCTTAATTTCTTTAAAACAGGCTCTTACTATTAATTAACAACCTCTGGTATAATACGATACATATTATAGTTCAATCGGTATTGGCTAAGATTATCGACCCATTCCATCAAATGGGTTCGTAGCGGCCAATCGAATGAACAAGCACTGAAAATTCGAGATCGCATGGATCAAAAAATGCAGATCAACTACCGAGCACCGCAAAACATGGAGGAACTCAACAATTCAATTTATTGCAGCATGTGCGCTTTCGATTGGTCAGAAGAAGGATTCTCTGATGACCACTTTTTCAGCCGCATCGTGAAATTTGATCCATGGTACAATTTGAGCAATACGCGTGCCTGCTTTATCAATGGCCAAGTTGCTAGTGTAGTGGTGATTTTTGAACGTCCCATATGGATTGGCGACACTATTGTGAAGATGGGCGGATTGGGCAGTGTAGGCACCCACCCCGACCATCGCCAAAAGGGGTATTCTTCACAAGTTCTGTTAGACACAGTTGACTATTTAGCCACCTCTAGCTTCGATCTGTCACTATTATTCACTGGTATCAATGACCACTATGCCAAAGCGGGTTGGGTCACTTATCCAGTCACTTTCCNTTCTATAGATTTGCCAAACCTACCTATACTGAAGCCGACCAACGAGGTTTCGATCGAGAGATACAATGTCGAAGCCGATCTGCCCGAAGTAATGGAGATCTACAACCAATTCAACCAAAGCCGTACCGGCACCACNGTTCGGAACCAAGCCTATTGGCACAACCAGCCTAAATGGCGAGGGCAAGACCCTGACCTATTTTGGGTAGCCAAGCGAGACGGGAAAATTGTCGCTTATTTGAAAGGTGGGCATAAGGACATTCTGGAAGTCGGATGTCAATTGAACTCGAAAAAAGGCTGGCTGGCACTCAAAAAATTGGTGCAACATTTTCTGCAAAATCGGATGTCAGCTGGCCAAGAGACAATCCGAGCGGAAAATTATACTGAAATCCAACGAGCCTTGGACCAACTGGATATTGCATCTTCGACCGATGTACAAAGTCATTTCATGTTTAGAATCACTAACTTCAGGTCGTTNCTTATCAAGCTAGTTCCAATGNTGGAGAATNGGTTGCGTACATCCAACCTATCAANCTGGCAGGGAAAAATTCGGCTTCAGTATGAGTTGGATGNACAAACGCTAATCATCAGCAATNGTAAGATTAAAATTAGTCCTGAAACCGACACACCTANCNTAGACTTACAGNTGAGTCAATTNGAAGTCCTACAGTTGATTTTCGGTGAACTGGACACTNCTTCTGTCTTGACAGANTNCCCGATCCTGCCAATTCTGTTCCCACCANACCAGTTGTTACATTGGCCAACGGATAATTTTTAGCTGTTGNGGTTTAACGACTTCCCCCCGCAGTTTTTTTACTNATCCGATGTCTACCAGCATTCAATNTAAACCGATACTAACCCTAACTTNTTTGGCGTGAAAACTTAGNTNCTTCAATTCTCAGCAGCGAATCCTCCAACCAATGCCGTCTTNAGTCCACGTCCGTGTCGAACATNCGAAATAGCTTCAATCCCAGAGGAAATCGGAAACCGAGTTGTTAGCATCGGTTCAAGTTGAATTTCTTGATTGACTATCATCTGTTGAGCTTGGCTCAAACTCCATCGGGAGAAAGCCCAAGAGGCCATCAATTTATGACCGAAAAAATGTAGCTTTTCAAGATTGATCGTTAGATTCTGATCATGTGCTGATAGTCCAAAGAAATTAATACATCCACCATGGCGTACAATTTGAAAAGCCAAATCAATCGCTTTTTGATTATTTGTGGTGGCAGAAATCACCGTATCAACTCCACCACTAGTAATTCCAATCAATTCTTTAATCTCGTTATCAGTAATATCAAAGACANGGTCTAATCCCAAAGAATTTGCAAAATCACGACGNTGAACATCTGGCTCAAGGAGAAAAACCTCTAGCCCATGTAGTGNAGCTAATTGAGCAAACATCAAACCGATCTGTCCCGCCCCCAAAATTGCCACACTCTCACTCAAAATTGTTTCACGCATAGCATTAATACAACAACCAAGTGGTTCAAGNAACATTAGGTTCTCTGGTGAAACAGAATCTGGAACGGTAATCAGNTTACCTGTATCAACCCCATATTTNGGGAACTTCAGGAAGTCAGCATACCCNCCGTCGAGGTCATGTCCAATTCCTTCGATCTGCGAACAATACTTGTCCAGATCAACACGACAATAATCNCATGCNCCACAACTAAAAAGTGGNTTAACAGTAACTTTCTGATCCACCTGNACTTCAGGATGTCGACTCTCAACAATTACCCCAGCTATCTCATGACCTAACACTACTGGAGGAGAATAATCAGTAACTTCACCATTAATAGCCGCAATATCAGACGCACAAATCCCGCACAGATCAACCTTAATCAACACATCTCCGTCACTAAGNGNAGGNACCGGTTTTTCTTGGAGGACAATTCGATCCTGTCCTTCAAAAACGATTGTTTGCATTACACTTTTAACCTANGTATTAAGAACGGNCAGGAAAAGTTAATTCGGCAACCCCCGATTTGTCGAGCTCNCCTTTACCNAGTTCAATCATCTGGTCATATTGCTTTTTAGTTGCCTCTGCCAAAGGTAGATTCAACCCNAATTTCTTAGCAAGATCCAATGCAATTCCAGAATCCTTGGAGGCATGAGCCGCAGAAAAGTAACATTCATGATCACGATTTTGCATATCCTCGCCATCTGTTTCCAAAACACGAGAATTAGCACCAGTTTGCGAGAAAACTTCCTGTAACACGCTGAGATCCAAACCAAGCGCAGCACCGAGTCCTAACCCTTCAGCCAATCCAGCCGTATTAATATTCATAACCATGTTCACCAAGGCTTTGACCTGGGCAGCAGCCCCTGTATCACCAATATAACGCAGTGATACGCTAAGTGACTCAAGAATCGGCTTAACAGCATTAAAGGTCTCTTCTTTCCCTCCACACATCAGGTACAATGTACCTTCACGCGCTTGGGTAATACTACTTGCCATACATCCTTCAAGTGTTCGGGCACCATATTTCTCAGCAATTTGTTCAACTTCTACATGAACATCAGGAGAAATTGTAGCGCAATTAATGAAAATATCACCTTTTGCATTCTTGATCAAACTATCGTCCGCAGATTCAGAAAAAATTTCTCGCATCGCATTATCATCCGTAACTACAGTAATGATATAATCGGCAAGATGCGAGACTTGTGAAAGCTGAACAGCCTCAGTAGCTCCAATTTCATCAGCCAAGCTTTTGGCTTGATTCGGGTTCGCATCATACACAGCGACAACGGAGAAACCTTCATCGTGCAAATGACGTGCCATGTTCGACCCCATTCTACCTACACCAATAAAACCAATTTTATAATCTGAATTTGTCATAGCAATTCTCCAAGTTCTAATCAAAAATATAGGAGCACAATATTGAAATTGTGCTCCTATCAATTCCTACTAACCAGTCAGAGAGGCATGAAATTCATACCAATCATCGAGATTATTCAGATTGACNGCATCTAAAATTGATCCGTCATCTCCAATTCCAGACGCAGATAAAATCGACTGGCGTGTTTCATCATCATGATTATANCCAAGGATNGCCGAATTCAGCTCATCAACAGCGTCCTGATCAAGACTCCCTCCGGACTGTTCCAACACCCAACNTTCAAACTCTGGATAGGTTGGAACGTTTTCATGCAAATAACCTAATGTTNATTCTTTATCCAAACCNAGTCCATCAAGAACCATCTGATCATATCCAGCACCACATTCTGGATAATCATCAGCCAGCTTACCTTTCGCATTNAGTACNACCTTGCTCCAAAACCGAGGCAGGTGAAGAACTCCCAAAGGGCCTGCTACNCCTGAACTTATCAACGGAACCAATTTTGACATTTTTNATTTCTCCTGAAATTTGAAAATCGTAAAAAAACAGCCCTCCACTATACTCAGAGAAATACTGATCACTCTTGTAAAGGGCAACTCAATTAAAGTATTGTAAAGATGACGCCGATTCTAACAAAGCTAATTTCTTTTGTCAAGCAACGGGAAAGGAAAAACAAAGTTTTCAAACACTACTGAATAAGAACTACCTTGCTCTCCACAACATGGGAATTATNATCTTCATCAGTAGCNGTAACTGAACAAGTATAAACGCCACTGGCAACACGAGCACCNCTCATGTTCTTACCCCNCCAATCAAAGTCACTGTTTCTNCCAATTCCACCACTAAATGGTTGGGNGGTGAAAATATGTTCCGCTGATGAAGANTNGATTGTNACTTGTACTTCAGCCGGCCGTGTCAAGTAGAAATCCAACACAACAAACTGGCTTTTTTGGAGATTAACTGGATTGGGATAGACAATTAAATTCCGAATGATCGGTGAGTCTGGCTGCGGTTCAAAAATGAATTCCTCNCCACTAGGACCAGCGAGTTCNGCNACAGTTGCAACTGTNAGTTTAAGAGCAAGCANNCCCAACGGAACAGTTANCATATNAAGNACATCAAACTCACTATGGATATATTCAATTGATTCAGTGGGATCAGTTAACGAAGACTCTTCAGAAACTTGAATAGCNGGAATAGCAATTTCCCAAAATGGAGAATGATCACTGAAGATAAAACTTGGATCGTTTTTCAAACGCAAATCAACTTCAATATCGTAGCGAGCAGCNACAGTTTGACACGCTTTAACCAACCANTGCGACTGTTGATCTCCCAATACATGTAGATCTAATTCNCCTCCGCCATCATGACCAACCATATCCAGATTAATAACACCAATAACCTTATCTCCACGAGCCTGAATAAGTTGGCGATAGTGCCGACTGCCATGAAGAAAAAGTTCCTCNCCCGAGAAGGCAACAAACCGAATTGTCCGATTGAGATCAATCTGACTCAAAAACCTTGCAGCTTCAATCATGGTCGCAATACCTGAAGCATTATCAGAAGCACCNGGAGCTGGTAAAATCTTCCAATCCTGTTCCCATNTATCCGTCTTTGATGCAATACTATCATAATGACCTGTTACGAGATAAATCTCATCACTATTAGCCCCCTTCCCCAAAAGTGTTGCCACAACATTTCGCATGGTATATTCCCCCAACACACCCTTNCCAATACTGGATCGAGTGTGTTGGAAAGAATCAAATTCCACCGCCAAACCGTAGCTTTCAAACTGACTGGCAATCCAATCTGCTGCGTTATCACAAGCATAGTCCGGCGGAGCCGAATCATCGTACTGTTTGGCATCATAAACTCTTAAGGCATAACGACTTCGAAAAAAATGACCAGGCCGCTGCAAATCCTCATTCTCCACAAGAGCCCTAACTTTATCAAACCAAGCACCAGCATCAAGCTGACGCAATAAGCTCCGAATAGTTTCTTGATACGGTTCCGGAGTTACAGCCAACCTCGGTGCTAATACGACAGGATTGTACGGTAATTGGATCTCAATCGGCAACTTTGCACAATGGGATGTTACATTAAACAACATCGGTTCAAACGCTATATGCAATTTGATTAGGACAAATCCATTGAATCTTTCCAATACTTTGGATTCTTTAACATCAGCAAATATCCGATCGGAGNCTTGAGTTGCTAAGATATAATAGTTAAAANCAGGCGAAATCTGATCCAAAACTTCCGCCTCCNAAGAAATCTTCTCAGATTGGATAAGAGCAAAATCTTTGGTGCGAAAACGCAGTCTGAACAGATACTGATCTTGCAAAATCTGGAGTTGGCGATCAGAATTTTGTGGAATTTTAAGGAGATATTCCGTAGCCAACAAATCTGTTGTAATAAGAAAAACAAAATAGGCAAGAATAAACCGTTTCACAATTGATCCCTAGAAATTTCCCACCCTCACAACAAAAAATTCACCCGTAAGAAAAAAAACAGAAATCAGATCGTTATATAAGTATTGAAAATCTCCAAACAATTCATTAAAGCTAGACAGAAACCAGCATTTAATTTTCATCCTTTATTTCCCACATGTACAGCTACAATACCAAATGTTCGAAGATAGTAGTTAACATTAACCAAACCACACTCCTCCATAATCGCTTTGAGTTGATAGCAATCAGGGAACTCCATCACCGAACTAGGCAGATAACCATAAGCATCATCACGGTTCTTAGAAATCAAGTTACCAATTAAAGGTAAAACCTTCTTGAAATAAAAATAGTAAACGTGTTTGACAATGGGCATAACCGGCTGTGTAAACTCAAGTACCACCACCCGCCCACTAGGAGCAGTAACACGTATCATTTCGGAAAGACCTTTTCGCAGGTGAGAAACATTTCGGATGCCAAAACCTACAGAGACAATATCAAAGGCACCATCTTGAAACGGCAAATTAAGGGTGTCAGCCTCGATTGGAATAAAAAAGGAGAGGTCACGTTTTTTAAACTTTTCTTGCCCAACTGCTAACATATTAAAACAGAAATCAGTACTTAGNATACTAGCGTGTTGACCAATTTCTTCGGCGTAAGCAANGGCTAATTCACCTGTTCCTGTACAAACATCTAGAACCCGACTATCCGCGGAAGGGACACTCAATCGCACGGCAAATTCTCGCCAAGAACGATCCAAGTTTAAACTGAGCAGTGAATTCAGGAAATCATATCTTTTAGCAATCGACGAAAAAATCTGTTGAACGTAGATTTCCTTATTCGTCTTCATCTTCATCTTCAGCCAAGATCTGTCCGACGTCAACCACAACCTCGTCAACATTCAAAGACATTATCCGTACGCCTTGCGTATTCCGACCAATCTTCCGTAGAGCACTTACACCCATTCGAGTTACCATGCCACTCGAACTAATTATCACCAGTTCATCACCATCCTTAACCATCTTCACCGAAACAACATCTCCATTTCTTTTACTGGTTTTAACAGTAATGACCCCTTTTCCTCCACGCGATTGTTTCCGGTACGCATCTAGTAATGTACGCTTTCCATAACCATTTTCCGTTACTACAAGCACGGTGCTATTTTCCTCGGCAGCAGTCACCATACCAACAACCTTATCATCCTCAGCCAGACGAATACCACGAACACCCTGTGCAGGCCTCCCCACACTCCGAACATCACCTTCGCTGAAACGTATCGACATCCCTTTCTTAGTAACCAATACAATATGGTAATCCTTCTCCATAAGCTGCACACCAACGAGCCGATCCTCACCAACCAGATTAATTGCAATAATCCCAGCAGAATACGGTCTACTAAACACCTCCAAACTGCACTTCTTAACTGTGCCGTTTTCGGTCGCCATGAAAACAAATTTCTCCGGATCGAATTCACGTATAGGAACAAACGTGGTAACCTGCTCATCCCCCTCAATTCTCAGGAGATTGACTATAGCTCGTCCCCGTGCGGTTCGACCACCTTCAGGAATTTCAAAAACTTTGAGCCAATAACATTTGCCATAATCGGTAAAAAACAAGATGTACTGATGAGCGGAAGCAACAAAAATATGTTCAATGTAATCATCATCTTTAGTTCCCATACCAATAACACCCTTCCCTCCACGGTGTTGTTGCCGGTAGGTATCACTTGGTATACGCTTGATGTATCCGGAATGGGAAACAACTACCACCATCTCTTCATCTGCAATTAAATCTTCAATATCAAAATCCTTGACTGCACCAGCAATTTCAGTTCGACGCTCATCCCCATATTTTTCCTTGAGTTCTAGCAGTTCCTGTCTAATGATATCAGTTACCAGCAATTCACTGTCAAGAACAGCCTTCAACTCAGCAATCAGCGCAATCAAATCAGTATATTCATCATTGATCTTTTGTCTTTCAAGTCCGGTGAGCTGNCGCAGGGTCATCGTCAAAATTTCGCTCGCTTGCACTTCAGAGAGCTCATAATTCACAATCAAGAGATTCTTAGCGGAATCTGGTGAATCAGCTGTCTGTACAATTTCTATGATCTCTTCAATATTGTTTAACGCTGTACGATAACCTTCTAAAACATGCGATCGATTCTCACTTTTACTTAAGTCAAATTGTGTCCGCCCCCGAACAACTTCACGTCGATGCTCTATATAGTAGGCTAATATTTGCGGCAGATTGAGTGCTTTTGGCACACCTTCAACCAAACAGAGCATAATAGCACTGAAGTTTGATTGCATCTGGGTATGCTTAAAAAGCTGATTCAGTATGACCTGTGCAATTTCACNACGCTTCAGATCAATAACAACTCGTATATTGCTATCAGATTCATCTCGAATATCCGAAATACCAGTAATTGTTTTGCTGGACACCAAATCATACATCTTCATCAACAATTGATTTTTCTTAACCTGAAACGGCATTTCGGTGATAACAATTTGCTCCCTGCTATCTTGACGGCGTTCAATCACAGCCCTGGCTCGAACAGGAATTGATCCCCGCCCTGTACTATAAACATCACGAATACCTGCTCGCCCCACAATTATGCCAGCGGTAGGAAAGTCTGGACCAGGAATGAACTCCATCAATTCATCGACTGAGGCCTCTGGNTTNTCGAGAAGCAATAGAATCCCATCCACAACCTCATTCAAATTGTGAGGTGGAATGCGAGTCAAGTAACCCACNCCAATCCCAGTTGTCCCATTAAGTATCAAATTTGGCAAACGCGCGGGAAGAACTGTCGGCTCANTGGTAGATTCCTTATAATTGGGTTGAAATNCGACTGCCCCTCTATGAACATCGGCCAACATTTCATCGGCAATCTTTGTCAATCGACATTCAGTGTATCGCATAGCACCAGCAGGATCATCATCAATCGACCCAAAATTCCCCTGACCATCAACAATCGGATACCGCATTGCGAATTCTTGAACTAAACCAACCAAAGTAGAATAGATTGGGCCATCNCCATGTGGATGATAGTTTTTCATCACCTCACCAACCACAGCAGCACATTTATCATATGGGCGGTTTGAAGTAAGATTTATCTCTCCCATAGCATAAATAATGCGACGTGTTGAAGGTTTCAANCCATCTCGAACATCGGGAATAGCCCGATTGGTATTGACACTCATAGCGTATGTCAAATACGACTTTTTCAACTCATCCTCAATATAGAGTGGCTGAATCTGTTCATCTTCACGGTTATGCGGTAACTTCATATTTCTTTCGTCCTCCCCATTCTCTCAAATCAGGTATCTTATGAACCATAGATATCGAGTTGAACNTGACCACCATACCTCTCGATAAAATCACGACGCATGTCAACATTATCTCCCATTAACAATGTGAACATCCGATCGGCTTCAAGAGCATCCTCCATTTTAACTTGCAGCAAAATTCGCTTCTCAATGTCCATCGTGGTTTCCTTGAGCTGGTCAGCATTCATTTCAGCTAGTCCTTTGTAGCGTGTGATATTAATACCACGCTGCCCTACTGTCATAATATTCTGGAGCAACTCCCGTGTACTATCGGAATGAACCGGTTGTCGATCCTTTTCAGACAACGAGAAAATATGAGACTCAGCTGAATTTGATCTTCCATTTCCCCGATTTCGTACCAGAAAATCCTGTGGCATGACTTGAAGGCTCTCTAAGTCCTTAATTACAGTTTCCAACTGGTTCAATTCTTTCATATCGGATACGTCGGTGATAACATTCTCAGTTCCGCCATTGAGATCCGCCTCAACATCATTGTCAGACACATCAGTAATGACATTCTCAGTTCCGCCATTGAGATCCGCCTCAACATCATTATCGGAATCCATGATTTCCAACTGGGGGCTACTATTTTCTGCAATCAGTTGCTCAACGTCATCATCCTCAAAGCAATAGAAAGNGCTCTGATCAGTCTCAATAAANAGCAGTTTAACTTTCTCCGCACCACCAAAAAACTGGTCGAAAATCCGNTCTGCATCAATCCCCTTACTTCCAATCTCATCCAGAACCAATTCCACATTCNGAATAAGACGGACAACTTTGTCATACTGAATTGGCGTGTACGGTTTTTCACNCCGCACATTTGTNAGTTCGGTTGNATCTAATGAAGACTGTAACAAAAACTCACGCATATCCTTTTCATCATAAAGATATTGCGCTTTCCTTCCTNTACGGATTTGGTAAAGTGGNGGTTGCGCAATATACAGGTGGCCGTCAGATATAAGCTGCGGCATCTGACGGAAAAAGAATGTCAGTAAGAGTGTCCGAATATGCGCTCCATCAACATCAGCATCCGCCATGATTACAACCTTACCGTACCGAAGCTTTTCAATATCGAAATCCTCGTCACCAATCCCGGTTCCAAGCGCAGTGATAATATCGATCACTTGTTCATTCTTTAGCACTTTGTCAAGTCTTGCCTTAGCAACGTTAATCCCTTTACCTCGCAGTGGCAAGATNGCTTGTGTTCTTCGNTCACGACCTTGTTTGGCCGTACCACCTGCGGAGTCACCTTCAACCAGAAACACCTCCGAAAAAGCGGGATCTCGCTCTGAACAATCCGCTAACTTACCAGGCATCGAAGCACCATCCAGCACCCCCTTTCGGCGAATGACTTCACGAGCCTTTCGCGCGGCTTCACGCGCTTCCGCTGCTTGTATACTCTTCTGAATAATTTTCCTTGAAACGGATGGATTCTCTTCCAAATATGCCTTTAATTTTTCATTAACAAACCCCTGAACAATACCTTCAACCTGAGTGTTTCCAAGCTTTGACTTGGTTTGACCTTCAAATTGCGGCTCAGGCACTTTGATACTAATAACACACGTCATCCCCTCACGAATATCATCACCTGAAAGTGTTATTTTGCCGTTTTTCAGGAGATTGTTTTCTTTAGCATATACATTGAAAGTTCGGGTTAGTGCACTTTTAAACCCACTTTCATGAAAACCACCTTCGCTGGTACGGATATTATTAGCATATGAAAATATGTTTTCCGAGTAGCTTGTTGTATATTGCAATGCGATATCCACGTACACATCGTCACGACCCCCTTCAATTGAAATTGGGGGATTATGAATGACCTCTTTATTTTGGTTACGATGAAGAACAAATGAAGAAATACCACCTTCATATTCAAAAACATACTCTTTGGGTTTTCCTTCATCAAGCACCGTTTCATCGAGAAAAATAATTTTTATCCCGCGGTTCAANAACGCGAGCTCACGCAAGCATTCCGCCACAAAATCATGACTGAATTCAACCGTTTCAAAGATTTCCGAATCTGGTGAAAAAGTCGTAATAGTTCCTGTTTTTCGGCTCTTGCCGACAACCTCAACACCAGTTTGAGGAATCCCACGCTGATATTGTTGCTGATACACTTTGCCTTCTTGTCTAACTTGAACTTTCACCCATTCCGAAAGCGCATTCACACATGAAGCTCCTACGCCATGGAGACCTCCTGCTGTTTTATAACCAACGTTCTCTCGTCCATCAAACTTCCCGCCAGCATGAAGTGTAGTCATCACCACCTCTAAAGCAGAAACCCCACTTTCGTGCTTACCAATTGGAATACCACGACCATCATCACGAACTGTTGCCGTACCATCCAGATGGAGAATGACCTCGACTTCGGATCCGAAGCCCGCTGTAATTTCATCAACGGAATTATTTACCAACTCAGTTATCAAATGATTAAGTCCTGATGGTCCAGTACTTCCGATAAACATGCTCGGACGTTTTCGAACTGCTTCGAGCCCTTCAAGAACCTGAATATCCTTTGCTGAGTAAGACATTGCTTCTGACATCTTCATCCCCTTTCAGACGATAGCTGGCTTACAACGCGGAGGTTTTGCTTACCCATTTTTTCGAAAACACGCCTCAAAACCCTTTTCAACTCCACATCTTCAACACCTTGTATAGCCTTATTAATTTTCTGCGAAACTTCTTGGCCTATCTCAATTTCACCAATCTTGCAATCAGTTTCTGCTATTCCCTGAGGTTGATTTTCCTGACGACTAGAGGAAAACTGTTTCAACTGAAACCTCAGTTCCTTAACAACATTTCTACCAATCTTAGAATTTATTTTTTCAATTAAATTGCGGCTGAGCAGATGAAGTTCAGAGAGGAGCACGTTGTTCTTCACCCAAATACGAAACTTACCTTCGATTAACGAAGAAGGTTCCGTATTGTTGGCAACGAACCCACCAACAATGTCTTTCCAAACCAAAAACACTCGAGCCTCTGAAATTTTTGAATCGTAGCCATAGTCTTGAATCAAATTCTCTACAACNCGATCCAATCTCTCTAAAGCCTCAAACGATTTNTCCGTCTTGNACTCTGACAATATGGCAATCCTTATGTGAACTCGACCACATTTCTATTTCAGTAGTAGTGATAAAAGTCTGAACATTAAGCCTCTCGAGCAAATCAAAAAGCATCTTTGATCGCATACTATCAAGTTCAGANAGAACATCATCCAACATAACAACGGGAGTAGAACCGCTATGTTCCCGAAGAACTTCAAGTTCAGCTAACTTAAGTGCAACCGCAATTGTACGTTGTTGGCCTTGTGAGCAATATGATTTTGCTTCATAATAAGCAGAATCTTCCNGCCCTTGTATCATTAAATCAAAATCATCCCTGTGAGGACCAACCGATGTCGTTCCTCTCATATAGTCTGACGAACGGGCACCTTCAAGCTTAGCAAGGAACTGGTTGACAGCGTCGTCTCGNGGCAATTCAACCACCTCACCAACTGAGGGGCGGTACACAATATCTAATCGCTCACAATTATCACTCAAATTTTCATGTTTTCCACAAGCATGAATTCTTAAAGACTGGATGACAGACGACCGCNTCTTAGTTATAGACACCCCATCTTCTGCAAGCAACCCATCCCAAGGTTCAAGCAAATCCTTTTCCACATAGTTTGAACGGATCTGCTTAAGGAGTTGGTTCCGCTGCTTCAACGCAACCTGATAACTCTGAAGTTGCCTCAAATAAGACTTATCTATTTGAGAAATCAGCGTATCAAGAAAGCGACGCCGTCCAACTGGAGACCCTTTAACCAAAGAGAGTGATTCAGGAGCAAAAAAAACAACTTGGAAACGCCCTATCCATGCCGAAATCTTCGGGATCGCAGTCCCATTAACCTTGAACTTTTTGTTCCCACGGAGTTCTTTAGAAACCTCAACTGTCATTTCATCGACATCACAAACATCGACATCCGAGGAATCTGCAATNCANGCACGAAGATAGAACCAGCTATCATCATGCTTAATTAATTCGTCATCAAGGAAAGTCCGGTGAGACTTGGATGTACTGACGAAATGAATTGCTTCAAGGAGGTTGGTTTTCCCTTGCGCATTCTTCCCGACAACCAGATTAACACGGTCAGGAAACTCGATTTCGCAGTCGACGTAATTCCTAAAATTCCGCAACACAAGGCTATTTAATCTCATGCCTCACAGGCTACCTCAGTACCAAGACACAGCCAGAAAAAAGAACGACAGCACCAAGCAATTCCNTGCAAGGTATAAACTAAGCATCCAGCCGCATCGGCATAATAAGGCAGAGATGATCTTCCGACTCAACAGGCCTAAGCGTGACTGCGCTTAATGCGTCTTTGAATTCAAGAAGGATCTCCCCCGGAGTAATATGAGCCAGGGCGTCCTTAATATACTGTGCATCAAAACCAATATCTATTTCACCATTAGCACTTGAAATATCGAGCGTTTCAAATGCTTCGCCAAGTTCCGGACTTTTGGCGGAGACTCTCATCCCATCACTTTTAACATCAACTCGAAGCAACCGATTCTTGGGATTAGAAAACAAGGAAACGCGGCGAAGAGATCCTGAAATTTTCTCGCTATCAACAACAATTTTTATTTCATTCGAATCTGGGATAATCTTCTCATACTGAGGGTACTCACCATCAACAAGCCGAGAGATTAAAGTCGCATCATCATCTGCGAAAAGAATCTGATTTTCTTTGAGCGATATTTTGACTTCCGGCGACTCAACAAAAATCTTGGCAATTTCCTTTATCGCCTTGAGCGGCACGATAACACCAATCGACTCCCCTTCGCCCTCACCCGACAGCAATGCTTCGCTAGAAGCAACAGCAAGCCTGCGACCATCAGTCGCAACAACTTTTGTCAACTCGGATGTCAAACTGAAATAAAGGCCATTCAGGAAATACCGCGCCTCCTCAGTAGAAGCAGCAAACTCCGTCTTACCAATCATTGAAACCAGCAGTTCCCCTGCAATGGTAAAGGAATCACCATCAATTTCTGGCATTGGGGGAAATTCATCTGTAGGCAAGCCGAGAATTTTATAAACACCATCACCGGACTCAACTTGCACACGATCATTCCCAACCGTACTAAGTTTCACAACATGCTCAGAAGCCAGTTCGCGTACAATTTCAGCAAGTTTTCTGGCAGACACGGTGATATCGCCTTCTTCAGTGATCTCTCCAGGAACATTGACTTTGATGCCAACTTCAAGATCCGTTGCTGCCATCTCAATCCTCCCGTTTCCGGCACGAATAAGTATATTTGAAAGGATCGGCAAGGTGTTCCGACCTGAGGCAACACCTTGTAGCATCTGAAGATACTTCGAGAGGTCCTCTTTTTGAAACATCAATTCCATCTGTAAATCCCCTTAACGAAAGCCCCGTAAAAAATCAAAACCACATCAACGTTAAAGTCTGAAGAATTACCATCAATCTTTAACATATAGTTAATTCCTTATTATTATATCATAATAATCCCATCTTCAGCAACCCAAAAAACTTGACAAAACGCGCTAAGATGCCATACTATAAAGCGCATTCCACGCAAGCATAATATTAAAATTTGAAAGGAGCAGCCCATTGAAGAGAACATACCAACCAAGCCGCCGGAAACGAAGCAATAAATTTGGTTTTCGCAAGCGAATGTCAGACCGGCACGGCCGCAAAATATTATCCCACCGGCGAGCAAAAGGACGAAAAGTACTCAGCGCGTAAAACTCCCCTCAACCACCACTCGCCACCTCAGGAGTGTTCAGCTTGTCACGAACATTTGATGTTCCACACTTTTTCCGAAGCCCGATCATTTCCCTAATCAAACATGCTCGTCGCATAACAGACCCTCGCAAACGAGACCTATCACCTTCAATGTTGAACTTTGGGCCGGTTTGCTTCAAAATCGCCAGACACTTTGGCTTCTGCTTTGGAGTTGAGAATGCAATTGAGATCGCATACCAAGCACTTGATGAAAACCCTGACAAACGAGTATTCCTTTTATCGGAAATGATCCACAATCCCCACGTCAACGATGACCTAAAGAAACGCGGAGTGCAATTCATCAGCAAAACTTCTGGCGAGCAGTTAATCCCTTTCGAAGAGCTAAACGCAGATGATGTTGTAATTGTTCCAGCCTTTGGCACAACCATTGAAATTGAAAACGAATTAAACGAACGTAACATAAGCTTACATAAATACGACACGACATGCCCTTTTGTGGAAAAAGTTTGGACGAAAAGCGAAGAAATTGGACGGAGAGAGCACACGGTTATAATCCATGGCAAACGCGACCATGAAGAAACACGTGCAACCTTTTCCCACGCCAATACCAAAGCGCACGTTGTCGTCATCCTGAATATTGATGAAGCCGAGGACCTAGCAAAAATTATCCGCGGAGAAATGCCAGAGGAGTCTTTCTATGAACGCTTTGAAAACTGCTATTCAAATGGATTCAACCCACNACTTCATCTGAACCGAATTGGTGTTGTCAACCAGACAACAATGCTGGCAAATGAGACAGAAACAATCGCCAACCTGCTGCACCAAGCCATGATCAGCCGATACGGGAAAGAAAATTCACGCAACCACTTCATTGACACCAAAGACACCCTCTGCTATGCAACCAAGGAGAACCAGGATGCNACGCTCGCCCTGATTNAAGANGGAGCCGACTTNGCCATTATCGTCGGCGGATATAANTCCTCAAACACAAGCCACCTTGTTGAGTTGTGNGAAGCNCATATGCCNACCTACTTNATTCGTGANGCNAGCGAATTAGTATCTTCCAANCAAATCCGNCACCTAGATATNCATANAAAAACACTCATGGATACTATCAACTGGTTACCTGAAAGGGGAGAAGGGAATACGATTGAAATAATATTGACAGCAGGCGCATCCTGCCCTGATGTTCTACTCGATGAAGTTATTCGCAAAATCATTTCGTGGTTTCCTGATAAAATCTCCATCAACCAAGCTATTTCTAGCTATAAGAATATACGTCAAAATCATATCTAGTAGAAGCCAGTTTTTTTTCTTGTATTCATATCGGATATTATGCTACAATGGCTTCCTTGGTTGGGTTTTTCGAAAAATAGCTGGGTCAATTCAGTTCTTTAATAAAATACCAATAGGAAATTTATGTTTTTTCGTTTAAGGAGAAACCAAATGAAAAATGTATCAGCATTCGTTGTACTAAGCGCTTTCATCATCAGTGTCGTGCTCACCGGATGTGGACGATTAAAAGAGGATGATTTTCTAGCCTGGAGAGACGGTCCGGTTATCGATGAAGAAACAGGCGAACGTGGAGAAGGATATGTAGCAAAGCAAGACAAAAGCTTTGCAGACCTAAACAACACTCTAAGTAGCCTCGATGGTAAAGTCGACCAGCAAAAAGACTCCCTTACAGAAGACATTGACCGTGCGAAAAATGAGTCTATTGCCGCTTCAGAGCAAGGGGATGCCGACACAATTGCAGCCGCTAAAGCCCATACTGACGCTGTTGGAGAAAAGTACCATAAAGCCGCCGAATCGGCTGCAGCTACAGCACAAAAACTTAGTCAGGAAGCAGATGAGGAAATCCATAGTGCGGTAAGCGCTTTGGACAGCAAGGCAGCGGACATAGCACAAGGCTTGAAGAAAGCTATCGCTGAAAGTAACACTGCCATAGAGGCCAACACTGAATTTGTTGAAAACGTGAAGAAATGGCGAGCTACACGACCACAACGCGTTGCCAGAGTTCATTTTGCCAGTGGCAGAACCGGCTTGAATGCAGCGGCAAAAAAAGCTTTGGATGACATAGTCGCTCAAATCAGCGAGCACGGGGATGCAACAGTAGTTGTAGCAGGACATGCTGATGGGAATCCAGTTCTAAGTGGATCTTACCGCAGCAACTGGGACCTNTCGCAAGCGCGCGCCGAATCAGTAGCAAAATACCTGAAGCAAAAAGGTGTCTCCAACAACATTGAAACGGTGGGACATGGACACACACGACCGATCGGCCCTACCAACACCAAAGCGGGGCGAGATGTGAATCGGCGAGCTTCGGTCACACTTCGTCCAGTGCGTCCTTAGCATGTTTCATCTACGTCATTTGGTAATCTAAGCGACACAGTTTTAACATTTTNAAAAAATGGAAATTAGGATTTATGGTTTTTCCTAATTTCCATTTTTTTTGTTAAGGCACGAGATTTTTTCTGGGGTCACGCATGACACTCATTTTACTGTGGATTNTCATCATCGGCATTCTACTTTTAATTTACCTGGCTTTCCCCCTTTGGTCATCCAAACAAGTGCTACAAGAAGATGATGTAACGAACTCTGCTTTGCAACAACTTGACTTNCAGCGTGAACTGAGCTACTCAGCACTGGTTGACCTCGATGAAGACTATGAAGTGGGAAAACTTTCNGATAAAGACTACCAAACATTACGCCANGAGCTTCTACGCGAAACAGCAGAAATCTTAAACCGAATTGAAAGCCCAAATGAAAAATCACTAGAGGACGAAATAGAAGAATATAAGGAACGCCGCCAACTTGAGGAGCAATAGAAATGAACAAGGTCAAAGGATGTCAGTACCCCTTNTGGCATCTCAAATTCTCTATCCTCATTATTGTGACTTTATTAACCTGTCAAGCATACAATACAACCTTNGCTGAAGAGCTCAGCGCTGACAATTCAACCAATCAACAAACAAGAATCAAGATCCTGCAGCATACTCTGGTCATTACAAAGATTGAAAATGGACTTATGACAGTAATGGAATTAATACAGGCGAAGAATCAAGATGCTACAATCCAACAACAGGATAATCGACCAATAATCTTATGTTCTTTACCAAAAGAGTATCTGAGTTTAAAACTGGAACCCCAATCTGA
Source organism: Candidatus Poribacteria bacterium (assembly GCA_002697225.1). Next base: position 9,144 of record NZUQ01000158.1, on the reverse strand, counting down.
AGGCAAACTGACAGAAGATTCCGGCAATCTTAAACTTCAGAACCCAATGAAGCCTAGTGAAACCCAAAACTTTGGTTTCACTTACACAATCCGTTTCAGTGAAACGCCCAACCTATCACGAAGAATCACCTGTGAGACGATGCAGCTGAACACATTCATCCCCGACGGAATCCCGTTGGTTCCTAACACTAAATTCCTAAAAGAAAACCAGCAGGAACGAATCCACGAGCAAACCTATAATATTTACACAACCAGTTCAGAAAAAAGCCTACAACCGGGTCAACTAGCTGACGTTCGTTTCCAAATCAGAAAACCCCCTTCAACATCAAACGTTCAAAACCAACAGACAGAACCATGGTTACGAATCCTTATCGCAACCACTGCAGCAATTCTTGGAGGGTTTTTAGTAATAATTTTTTTCAAAATCCGAGTATCTCCACCAACCACAAACCAAGCCCATTCTCAGCAAAATGCTGCTGATCTAAATTGGTTGAAGAAACTAAACAACAAAAATCTGGATCAGGTAAAGAACGCTCGACTCGAACTCATATCACATCTCGATGCTATTCATGAAACAGAACAAATATCTGAGAAAGTGTATAATCGATTGCGAAAAGAACAAACTGAAAAACTAAGCACTGCACTAAAACAAATCCGAGAAAACGCTTAAAACCAAAAGGTTTCCTCCAATTAGAACGCTATAAATGTAACATGTTGATCGCCGCCAAAAACCCAAAACAACCTGAAATTGATTTGTAAATTTACAATTAGTATGATACTCTTAGTGCGTGTAATTATGATGTTGGTGTCCGGAAGCTTCTTTCAATTCAATTTTATCTTTCAATTCAATTCCAGCCAAATAAACTTAAACAAACCCTGATGAAGTTTTCAAGTATGGCATTGTGTGCAGTTGAGAGAGTAAAGGGATGTTTTCTGAATTGAGTTCACTTTAAATATCCAAGGGGTTTCGGTAAAAAAGCATTGCGTTAAGCATTAATTTGCCTTTTGGTTATTCACCTAGATTTTGTCTNCGAACCTGCTTGTAGCAATCATGAGTTTTTATTCCGGCCTGCAATTTGGATGACCAAAATCCAGATTTCGGCTATTATTTCCTTAAGGAATCTAGTATCGTTTTTATATGGAGAGTGTTGAATGGATCCCCAAAAAGAATTCCCCTATCCTGGCTTACGAAATACTCGAGATGGCGCTGAAGCGGTAGTCTACGTTGATATACATACCACACAAGGTGCATGTGCATATCCGATCACCTCATCTTCAAAGATGGGGGATGGATATGCCGGGTTCGTAGCGGATGGTCAGTTGAATCTCTGGGATGAAAAGCTAGAGTTCATGGAACTGGAGTCTGAACACAGTTCCGCTTCATCTGCCGAGGGGTTCGCATTAGCTGGAGGAAGAGTTGCTAATTATACTTCCGGACAAGGGTTAGTCCTGATGAAAGAAGTCCTGTACACTATTTCAGGGAAACGTTTGCCAGTGGTATTTAACATTGGTGCCCGTGCTTTGACTTCCCATTCCCTAAACGTGCACGCCGGTCATGATGATGTCATGGCAGTAGCTGACTGCGGCTGGGCAATGGTTTTTTCTAAAAACGCCCANGAAATCGGCGATATGGCTTTAATTACCAGAAGAGCAGCTGANGATTCCGAAACACCGTTTCTTTGCATACAAGATGGTTTTTTGACCACACACACTGTTGAGACGATCCTCGACCTAGAACCGGAGATGATGAAACAGTATCTCGGGCATCCCGGTGAAAAGATACGGAACATGTTTGATACGGACCACCCGCTCATGGTTGGTGTTGTTCAGAATCAAGACAGCTATATGAAAGGTAAAGTTGCTCAACGTCATTACTATGATCGTGTCCCAAAATGCCTTCAAAATGCGATGGACGAGTTTTACAACCTAACAGGAAGACGCTATGGAATGATTGAACCTTACCGAATGGATGATGCNGAATATGCAATAGTCGCAATGGGCGGTGCAGCCGAAACAGCAATGGTAACCGTCGATTACATAAGGGAAGAAATGCAAATCCCCGTTGGTGTCGTCCATGTAAATGTCTTCCGTCCTTTCCCTGGCCAACAGCTCGTCGAGACACTTAAGCAGGTGAAAGCATTCTCCGTTCTGGAACGAATGGATAACCCTTTAGCACAATCAAATCCTTTAACGGCAGAAATTAAGTCTTCATTTGCTGATGCTATCTCTGGAACACCTGGTTATTCGCAGATAGACCGTGTTCCCACAATTTACTCTGGAGCGGGCGGCTTGGGTAGCCGCGACATTCGCCCAGGTGACTTCATCTCTATGGTAGAAAACATGCGGGAAGAAGACTCAAAGCGCTTTTTTGTCGTCGGGATTAAACATGAACTGGCACTGAATGGATCCGTTGACCCGGATGTCCGCACAGCGGGATCTTTTTCCATGCGTGGTCATTCCGTTGGAGGATACGGTTCAGTCACCACAAACAAGATTATTGCCACCCTACTGGGTGAACTTGATTTTCACGTTCAAGCCTATCCAAAATACGGGTCGGAAAAAGCGGGTCTTCCAACTACATACTATTTGACAATTGCTAATGAGCGTATTCGTGCACATGCTGAACTGAACTATGTTGACTTCGTCCCTTTAAACGATGTCAACGCTTTTCAGACTGCGAATCCGCTAAAGGGACTGCAAGAACACGGCTTGATCTTTATCCAAAGTAATGGATTTCAGCCTGGCCAAACCGACCCAAGGGAGGTTTGGAATCCAATTCCTGAAAGAGCCAAAGAGACAATTCGCAAAAAGCAAATCCGTGTGGTAGCACTAGACACAGTGGCAATCGCCCGTGAATCAGCCACGCAAGTAGAACTTCAGCAACGCATGCAAGGTGTCGTTCTACTCGGAATTTTCCTCAAGAGCGCGCCTTTCTTGCAAGATTATGGCATGACAGAAGAACAGCTGTTTGAACGTGTAGAGTCCGTAGTTCGGCGTTTCTGGGGCAAACATGGAGAGCAAACTATCCAAGATAATTTAAAAGCGATTCGACGTGGTTATACTGAAGTTGTTGAAGTTCCACGTCAAATTATTGAGGAAACCTCTATAGCAAAAGAACTTCCATTGGTGGAGGAAGATGTTAAGGAAGATTATCGATCACATCGAATATCAACAGACTGACGAAGGTTGGACTGCTCGCAAAGTTCACGATGACGGCCAGAGCATTATGGAACACAAGATAACAGATGATGAAATTGTGTCTATTAAAGCCGGTAATAGGCCGATCTGGACAATCTTGGGACTTCCCAAAATCGTTGTTAATCAAGAAGTTTTAAAAGAAAATGGTGAATTATAAGGTTGTAATAGAAAGGGTGGCAAGATGAAAGATATACCCGCAGCTGCACCAAGTGCCGACAACTTGGATGCGTTACCGCTGGTTGACATTGACAAATTCAATACAAAAGTTATTGGTGCGTACAACGATGGTTTGGACGATGATTTGGAAGCAGATCTCGATACAGCTCGAAGCATTATTCCAGCAGGAACTGGTGCCTACCGAGATTTCAGTTATATTGCCCCGGAGATACCATTCTATGATCCCGCAAACTGTGTTGGCTGTATGGAGTGTGTCATCGAATGTCCAGACACAGCGATCCTCGGTAAAGTGGTCGAGAAAGACACGTTGGAACAGGAACTCGATAGCATCTCAGACCCCATAGAAAAAGCAACCTTCGAGTCACGTTTCGCCGAAACCCAGAAGTACACTTCAATCTATGAGAAAAAAGGTGAAGAAGGTGGTCTTTTTGGTATCTTCATAGATCCGACTAAATGCAAGGGCTGCGCCGAATGCGTAGAAGCTTGTGGTGATCATCAAGCATTATCCATGATTCCCAAAACGGAAACCAGTCTAAATCAATTTCACCGAACTTGGAACTTCTACAACCAATTGCCTGATAGTCCCAAACGTTTTATCAACGAGCGCCTACTGACTGATATGATGCTGGAACCGAAATCACTTCTTTACGTTGGAGGGGCAGGATCTTGTATGGGTTGTGGTGAAGCTACAGCACTTCGGATGATGGTGGCAGCAACAGGTTTTTTCCATGGCGCCGAAAATATGGGGATGATAGCATCTACGGGATGCAATACTGTCTATACCTCAACTTATCCTTACAATCCCTATGTTATTCCCTGGGCAAATTCGCTATTCGAAAATGGGCCAACTTTTGCCATGGGAGTCCGTTCCCGTTGGAATCAGAAGGGTTGGCAAGATAANAAACTGTGGGTTGTCGGTGGTGATGGTGCCATGTTGGATATTGGGTTTCAAGCACTTTCACGTATGATGATGTCAGGTCAACATATCAAGGTNNTGGTACTGGACACCCAAGTTTATTCCAACACAGGTGGTCAGGCTTCCACAGCGAGTTTCATGGCACAAAGATCNGACATGGCGGATTNTGGNAAAGAACTCAAAGGTAAAAGGGAAGGACGTAAAGANCTNGCNCAAATTTGTGTAATGCATCCAAATGTCTACGTAGCGCAAACTACCTGTGCACACTTTAACCATTTTTATAAAGCCGTGAAGGAAGCCAACGAATTCCCNGGNCCAGCAGTCATTATCGCCTATTCCACATGCCAACCAGAACATGGTGTTGCCGATAACATGGCAATGCACCAAGCAAAACTGGCTGTAGAATCACGAGCGTTTCCCCTATTAGTTCATGATCCACGAAAAGGAAATACTATTAAAGAGAGATTGGATCTAAAAGGNAACCCGTCTGTCGGAGATGACTGGTACACAATCCGAAAAACGGGCGAAACAATTGACTTCATCACCTTCGCTCGAAGTGAGGGACGTTTTNCCAAACATTTCGATAAAGAAGGTAATCCTTCACCCGAATTGTTAGCCTCTCAACAAGAACGTTTGGCAAACTGGCACATGCTACAGGAACTAGCCGGCCAAGAAAGTAGTAGCGCAAAGGCGAAATCTGAAGAGTCAGCGACAACAAAGTCGGCCGAAGCCAAAACTAATGGGGAAAAGCCCAAAAGACGCTTCAAAAAACCACAGAGATAACCTCGACTCCAAAATCCTCACAGGTCCCTGATTACTAAGTTCATNAGATTAACTGGTGATCAGGGATTTATTTTTTCTGAAATTGGCTTTGAACCAAGTGGTTTAGTATGCAATGTCGCAGNTGATTCTCAATGTCCCTGTATTCAATAAGTCCNGCCAAGTTTTCAGTTTCGTCCGGATCTTCTTGCACGCTAAACAATAAGTAGACTTCTCCCGAAGTATTGAGCGCAATTTTCCATGCCCGACTTAAGAGCATAATCTCACCGTTTAATTCAGAGATTGCGTAATCACGATGAGTTTCCATGGGCCTTTCCAATACGTCACAGAGTGACTTGGCAAATTGCTGATAATTAATTTCCCCTCCAGCAAGTTCAACCAGTGTCGGCCCCACATCAAACCATTCAACGGGACTTGTGCAGATTTGTCCTCCAATCCCATTCTTAGCCGTCTCTGGTGTTCTGAACAACAACGGCACACGAGTTGCNCCATTAAGAAAGTTTGACTTATAGATCAAATTATAATCGCCATTCATCTCACCGTGATCTGAAACAAACGCTATAATGGTATTATCAAATTCACCCCTGTCCTTAATTACCTGCAGAACCTCACCGATTTGATGATCGATCAGAGTTACATTTCCGGCATAGTTTGCCCTCATTTTCGCTATATCATCNGGCTCAAACTGTGGATTCAATTGCTTCATATGTTGATCTAGATAACCTTGCGGCCGATTGCGATCATCATCGGGCCTAGGGATAGGCGCAGGCATCTGCTCCATATCATATAAACTTGCGTATGGTTCTGGAGTGTCCCACGGCTCGTGAGGTCCACCAAAACTCACCCAACAGAACCAAGGTTCGGACCGCTGATAATTTTCAAGATACTTTTTAGCTTGTTGACCAACATACACATCTGCATAATCATCCAACCCAAGAACTGAAGGCCGAACAACATGCGGTTTGGTATCAAACCTATCCTTATAATCATCTTGATAATCAAGCCAGACCCCCTTAGCCTCCCATTCCGCTGTCATATGCGAAAGGACACGCGCACTAGCACGTGGACCGCCAATTTCATTGACATCATCCAACCCATAAACAGACATCAAATCTTCACGCTCACGTAAATCTCCCTGGTGTGGATGAAGATGGGTTTTCCCAAACAAGCTGGTGCGATACCCCGCTGATCGAATTGCTTGCATCCAAGTTGGAATATGGCAATCCATTTGGTTTTTAACGTTATTCCAAACCCCAGTATTATGAGGATACAACCCCGTTGCCATCGAAAGACGTGCAGGAATACATACCGGTGAATTGGTTACGCAGTTTGTAAATCTAATGCCTTGGTCGACAATTAGATCTAAATTTGGGGTCTGTAACCAATCTTGATAGCATCCAAGCGCATCCCATCTTTGCTGGTCGGTCATCAACAACAAAATATTAGGCTTACTCATTCCAAAAATTCCTTGTTATATCTTTAACGACATCATACCAAACAGCCACAAACTGGATCAAGTAGAATCACCAGTGTTGATGCAAAGGCTTTTCAAGACCATTAATCACATGATATACTACACATCGTCCTNCTTCATNATCANCATAGAGAATGAACACACTTCTGTACCGGAATTNCACCGAATATGTCTGTAGAGGTCANCTACTTTGCATGCACTAAAAGCTGTTGGAACCACCTGTCCNACTGAAACCAACCTAATTTTAATTTCAAATCTAAATCTTGAAGCACAATCCAACCAGATAAAGCATTGTCATAGGAAATGGTAACTTGTTGCTATTATCTGGCCCAAAAACTTTCAATCCTCACGAAAATGATTATCCTGAAACAATTCTTAACCAGAACTTATAATCATTTAAAAACTATTAATTTCAGGTAAGATATATTTAAATGGAGAACTTACATGAGCATTAAACAAATTGTTCTACTCTTCACACTCGTCATCTCTTTTATCGGTTGTGCAGACGATGATGAAAACCAAAGTGTCCTGAACATAATTCAAGAACAAAATACCCGAATTACTGCATTAGAAAGTTTAATTCGAGCACAACAGGGAGAGACAACGATCAGCAGTATCGAACAAAAACGGATAATTACCGATCTTGCAACACAAATCAAGGAAGTCCAGGGGAACCTAATTGTAGACGACCAAAAAAGCACGAAACTGATTAGCTTATTAGAAGATCAAACCCAAAGAATCGATGCCTTAGCTGAACAAATCAAGCTGCACGAAGACAACCAGCAAATTGAAGAAAAAGTAGCATTCACACCCGAAGAGTTAAAGAAATTAATTCAGGGAGGATGGATCTTCGACGTCATTTCACAGGGAGAAAACATGCGTAACCAGTGGCGTTTTGACGGTGATTCGTTTACCCACATGTTATGCTTGTATCAGTGTGCTGAAGTAATCTGTGCTCTTGACATAGGGAAATTCAGCGTTTTGCCAAACCTTACTGATTCCGAGACTTACACCATCAAGCTTAATATAACTACAAAAGGAACTGCTGACGCCTCCGATCCTAATAAGTTAACAGTTCTATCAGCAGATGAGACCAACGAACAAAAAACAGTCAAAATTGGTTTCGAAGGCCAGATATTGGTCATCAATAATATCCCGATGCAACCTTTACCTAATGAACCAATAGAATGATGCAATAATCCTAGCCGATGATAGTAAAACGATAACAAATAGAGAAAAACTGGTCAGGCTAAAACCACAATCTATCGATTGGAGCCTTAAAGATCTAATAATCAAAACAGGAGAAACTATGTTTGGAAACATTAAAAACGCAAGTGGTGAAAATTTAGACTATACTTTTCATGCTGGAGATAAAAGCTCGCAACATATCGTAGTGCTGGGACACGGAGTCACAGGCAACAAGGACAGACCTTTCTTAGTTGAACTGGCGGACAATTTAAGCAACGCGGGAATACCAACCATACGATTTTCTTTCTCTGGAAACGGCAATTCGGATGGCGAATTTACCCAATCGACAATCTCAAAAGAAATTGGAGATTTAGCATCTGTCCTCGATGTACTGGATAACCACACAATCTGCTATGTTGGTCACAGTATGGGAGGTGCGGTTGGAGTACTAAGTGCCAGTCAAGATAACCGGATAAAACTTTTAGTCTCACTAGCTGGGATGGTGGGAACCAAGGCTTTCGCCCAAAGAGAGTTCGGAGACGTCACTCCTGATAAAGGATTCATGTGGGATGAACCAACTTGTCCACTATCACAAGCCTATATGGATGACCTTACCCAGATAGATACAGTAGTTGATTGCGCATCCAAGATTTCGGTTCCATGGTTATTAGTTCATGGCACAGAAGACGATGTTGTCCCAATTGAAGATTCACAAAAAATATATGCTCAAGCAAACGAGCCAAAAGAACTCTTTACCATTGAGGATGCAAATCATGTTTTCAGCGATGATTCGCTTAATCCCATGGTTGAAAAAGTGGTGGATTGGATCAGGGATCAACTTGCCCTNACTNGCNGATAACAACACGAGGATACTCCAATGCCGNTATTATCCGCAGNCCAAGTTNATTTGTTTAACCAAGATGGATATGTTTTGGTTNNNCAAATGTTCGACTCAGAAGAGGTTAACTTATTACNCCGTACCGCTAAGTCAGATCGAGAACTGGACAAGCGATCATACCATAGCAGCGATGGGGAAGGCGGGCTTGCACGTCTCTCGTTATGGAACCATCCCGGAAACAGCATCTACGGGATGGTTGCACGTTGTAACAGGATTGTCAACTCAATGGAGAAGTTGCTGGATGGCGAAGTTTACCATTATCACTCCAAAATGATCCTCAAAGACGCTAAGGTAGGCGGTGCCTGGACATGGCACCAAGACTACGGTTATTGGTACCAAAACGGGCTGCTTTTCCCACAACTTGCGAGCGTGATGATCGCAGTCGATCCAGCAACGAGAGAAAACGGTTGCTTACAAGTACTGGCTGGATCCCACTATATGGGACGACTCAACCATGTTACTATAGGAGAACAAGCCGGCGCTGACAAAGAAAAAGTCGATCAAGCCCTTAAA